>NZ_JBRAKS010000101.1:0-11843 GCF_052745115.1 Candidatus Jordarchaeum sp. | reverse complement strand
AAGGTCATTCCAGACCACTCACAGGCTGAAAAATGCGCCCCACACCTTCCGCATAAGGGCGCAAAAAATGATACAACCCTTGCAAAAACCGTTCTCCAGCTACGGAGATTGAAAGTTTTTTATTTTGTGTTATGTTATTGGTAGCTGTTGGAAAATATTTGAGAAATTTTAGGAGGAATCTGATTTTATGGCGGAGCTGAAAACTATTAAAATTGAGAAGGAAGATGGTATTGGGAAAATTATTCTTAACCGGCCGGAGAAGAGAAACGCTATCAACGTTGACATGTTCGTTGAAATAGGGGAAGCTGCAGGAATTGTTTCTGACGATCCGGAGATTAAGGTTGTGATTGTTACTGGTGCGGGAACCGCTTTCTCAGCGGGTATAGACTTTAATGCTGCGTTAAACCTTGGGGGTTCAACTTCCCAGGATTTTAGAAAATTTGGTAGAAGAATCCAGATAGGCTGGAGCTTGCTTGAGAATATTGAGAAACCAGTAATTGCTGCTATTAATGGTCCGGCTATTGGAGGAGGACTAGAAATCGCACTCTGTTGTGATATTAGGATAGCGGCTGAGAATGCCATAATGGGCATCCCAGAAGTCTGTGTCGGTCTGGTGCCAGACCTTGGAGGAGCTCAGAGACTCCCTAGAGTAATCGGGCTTGGCCGGGCAAAAGAACTCATATTTACGGGTAAAACTATAGACGCAGTAGAAGCTGAGAGAATAGGATTGGTGAATAAGGTTGTTCCGGCTGAAAAGCTTATGGAAGCAGCCATTGAAATGGCGAATGAAATTAAGGATAATGGCCTAGTAGCAGTTGGTCTGGCTAAAAAAATTGCAAACAAGTCTATGGAGTTAGATATGGATACTGTACTTGAGTACTCCATACTCGCCCAGGATATTTGTATCAGAACCGAGGATATGGGTACACTGTTTAAACGCTACATGGAAAAGAAGAGCAAGAAAAAATAATTGTATAAAATAAATTTTTAATTTGAGAATAAAAACTGAAAAAGGAGGATTGCTTCCTCCTTTACAACTTTTACACGAGTTCGAAATATTTTATGTCCATCATTTCTCCTACGGTTTTGTCCTTCCAGACCGCCCGTACCTTGGCTCCTATCTTAATCTGTTTTTTAACCTTATCAAGATCTGATAGGTCTATTCCACCTATATAGTGATAGAATGAACTATCAGCACCATCCAGTTTTATACGCGCTATAATATATGGGGGTTCTGCTGGTTGTTCAATAAATGGGTATGTTACAAGCGTCCAAGCTTCCAAGGTCCCCTCATCGCTGACCTCTACCCAATCCAGTATATCCACAAAACATTTGGCACAGAATTTGCGTCCCGGTACAAGAACCATACCACACTTAGAACACTTAGTTCCCATAATTTTCTTATTTTTCATCCCCTGGAAAAATTTCAAACCAGCTTCGCCAATCGACCAACGGTAGGGGAGCTGGACTACACCGGGTTTCACAGATTTTACTTCCTCTTCAGCCATCTTTCATCAATCCTCCATTTTTTTTAAGGTGTTCTACCAAGAATCATTACACTAATGAGGTGATTGGCACCTCCTAATCCGTTGCAGAACGCGGTCTCGGCATCCGGAATCTGGTGTGCTCCCGCTTTGCCGGTAACCTGGAGCGCAGCCTCCGCCACCCGAATCATAGCCGTAGCACCAATGGGATTAGTACTCAAGACGCCACCAGAGGGGTCACACGGTATTTCGCCGCCTCTAGCCACTACTCCCTCTTCAATCAGTTTATATGCTTCACCCGGTTTACAAAAGCCAAAACACTCGTAATGCATCATTTCTTGGAAAGTAAACGGGTTATAGATCTCAGCCACGTCTAACTCTTTTAAAGGGTTTGTGATGCCTGCCATCTTATAAGCGCGCCTAGCCACTTCTATGGTTGGTGGATTTTCCACACTGTCAGAATCTTGGATCCAGTACTCGTTGCCAAGGTATGACAAACCCTTAACCCAAGCCGGGGTATCAGTAATTTTCCTAGCCTTATCCTCTGAAGCATATATTACGACGCAAACCCCGTCTGACTGGGGGCAAACATCCAGTAGCCTAATAGGGTAGCAGATAATTCTAGAATTTAAAACATCGTCTACGCTAATTTTTATCTTGATGTGTGCATAGGGGTTATCGAAGGCGTCTAAATGGTTTCTTACAGACACCTCAGCGGCGGCTAGACGAACCCTATCTTCTGGGATATTATATCTGTGTATGTACTCATTACTGCCTTGAGCAAATACTCCCGGGGCGCCTGGTACAAATGGTCTACTGAAATGAGCATCACCCACGGTATTCATTGTTCCTTGGGCTTGCCCCTCGTATTGTTTTTCTGCTCCAATGGCCATAACCACGTCGAATAGACCTGAGGCCACATGATAGTAGCCTGAATGTGCCACAGACATTCCGGTAGTACCACAGGTGGCTACTCGCATGTTGGGTTTCATAATGGCTCCTGCGGCATCGTTACCCCAATAGAGATGTGGTGCATTTATTCCTTCCATGGGTGCGGGCATTGAACCTGAAACCACTGCATCTATTTCCTCAATTGTTAGGTTGGCGTCGTCTAAGGCTCTTTTTACACCTTCGTAGACTAGTTCTGGATAGGCGAGGTCTCTTCTTTTTCCATGGTTGGTTTGACCAGTGCCTACAATGGCTACTTTTCTAACCATTAACTTCCCCCTGTTTATCGGCTCAGGATCACCACCGTGTGTAGCTGTCCTCCAAGTCCGTGCACACTATGCGCTAATGCTTTTTCCGCGTTGGGAACCTGCCTCTCGCCAGCCTTGCCCCAGAGTTGTAGCGCTGCCTCAGTCGCTCGGATGGCGCCGCGAGCGCAGAAGGGATTTGTTGATAGTACTCCACCCGAAGGATTTACGGGGAGTTCTCCATCCATCTCGGTGACTTCGTCTTTGAGTAGTTTTGCGCCTTCACCATCTTTGCAGAAGCCTAGTCCCTCATACCAGAGTAATTCCTGAAAAGCGTAGGGTTCACAGATTTCAGCCACATTCAATTCCTTTAGAGGCTTTTTAATCCCTGCCATCTCGAAGGCCTTTTTACTAGCCACTTTTAACGCTTGGTTCTCTAGCAGATCCCGATCACCCATGAAGTATGGTTCTACTCTCCAATTGATTCCAGTAATCCATATTGGTTCATCCGTATACTCTTTGGCCTTCTTCTCGTTGGCTAAAATTAGGGCACAGGCTCCGTCCGAAGCGGGGCAACACATGAGTTCCCTCAAGGGATAGGCGGTAACTGGAGACTCCATAATATCCTCCACAGTGGCTCGCATCTTTCGATGCGCATTGCTGTTAAACAAAGCGTTTTTCAAATTTTTAACGGCGACCTGCGCCCCATCCTCTTCGCTAATCCCATACTTGTTCATGTATTGGCTAGCTTGTAGAGCAGCCGCCGATATTTCCTCAAGCGCTATTGGCCTCTGATAGAATGGATCATTATATAAGCTAGTGAGCGTGGGTATAGAGGACACCTCGCTACACTTGGTAATCCCTATAACCAGGCAGGTATCAAAGTGTCCAGATCGAACTCTCATGTAGCCGTAGGCCAGAGCCAGACCAGAGTCCTCCTCTGCCTTAGTGCTATCCTTAAGGTATCCTGCTGCGGCATCATAGTGAAACACGTTGGAGCAACCCATTCCCTGCCAGTAGTCCGAGGAAGAGGCTACTATGGTTCCTATATCCTCCCGTGTTATTCCAACCTTGTCCATTACAGTCTTGGTTACTTCAAATGACAATCCACGCACAGAGTCCATAATATTTTGTCCACACTTCTGTGCTACACCAATAATTGCAACCTTTTCAGACATAAAACCACCTTTTTTTTAATTATGTTATGGGTTTGAAATAATCGATATCTCTGATTTCTCCTACTCGTTTGTCTTTCCAAACAGCCTTTACTCGCATTCCTATTTTTACCTGATCCTTAACCTTTTCAGGGTCTGAAAAGTCAATGCCCATAATATAATGGCTGAACGCAGTGTCAGCTCCATCAAGGTCAATTGCAGCCACAATATATGGGGGGTCTCGGGGTTGTCCTACAAAAGAATAATTCACGAAGGCATATGTCCTTATGGTTCCTTCATCTGATACTTCCACCCAGTCAAATAGCTCTATGAAGTCCCGGGGACAAAACTTCCTTCCCGGAACAAGAATTCTACCGCACTTATGACATCTTGTACCTAGAATCTTCTTTTCCTTGAGACCTTGGAAAAACCGAATTCCAGCGGGTCCCACAACCCACCGGTAAGGCAGAGTTATTTCTCCTTCACGTACCGCCTTGACTTCTTCTTCACTCATAATAAATCCTCCAAACCAATTCCAAGTCAAACTTTTTACAGATTATCACATCTTCTTGTCATCTGCATCTATAATTTGATTCCTTAGGGAATTTCAAATAAATTGGCTGTAGCAATTAAATTCGATATTGTTCCTTGTTTTTTGACTTCTTTGTTTGAATAGCTATATAAATTTTGTTTAAAGGCTGGATAAACTAATTCCAAAAACCATCGGATTCTTAATTGCTAATTTTTGTAATGTTTTCACAGCGAGGATTTTAAAAAGGGTGATGATTTATAGAAATGTTAATAAATTGGGTTTATCGCTTTTCTGGGAGAATTATTTGTAGAGATGTTTGGCTATGGCTGATAGCTGGGCTCGCTATGCTAACGCTAAGCTTCTGGTGCTTTACTTTGCGAGTTTTGTGGGTCCTCTATCTGGGAACACTGTGCTGGCTTTGATTCCAACTCTTAAGAAAACTTTTAATGCAGATGTGGGCACAGTATTGCTTTCCATTACGGCTTTGATGATTCCCTTCGCGGTTTTTCAGCTTTTTTCAGGAACTATGTCTGATGTTTATGGTAGGAGACCCATTTTAGTGATGGGCTTCTTAATCTACGGAATCGGATTAACTATAATTGGTTTTAGCCCAAACTTCAACATATGGGTTTTTCTTGCGGCCAGATTCATCTGCGGAATAGGCTATGCTTTCGTGGGACCCGTTTTACCTGCTTGTATCGGCGATCTTACAAGAATCGAGTACCGAGGTAAGGTCATGGGAATTTATTCCTCGATGGTTACTTTCGGAATAGCCGCTGGTCCTCTTTTGGCGGGTTTCTTCGCTGATGTGTGGTGGTATATCTACTTTATGCTCGCGGGTCTAGCCTTTCTTTCAATGATTCTAATCTGTTTCGTTTTTGGAATCATTAATATACAAAAGAAAATCACTATACCGGTTCTTAGCCAAGTTTTTTCGGATTTGAAAGAAGTTTGCTCTATTAAAAGTGTATTAGTGCTTGCCCTTGCCGGTTTTCTTGGCTACATGGGCTTCATGAGTGTGTCAGCATTTCTCTCGGACACCTTATCCCTTCCCCCATTTTACCTGGATCCTGTCGCCATTGGTATGGTACTCTCCGTTGGCGGTGCCGTGGTTATTTTCTTCGCTCCACTATCCGGATACCTAGTTGATAGATGGGGAAGGAAGAAAGTAGCCTATTTAGGAATCGCTGTGAGTGTGGGGTCGCTAATTTTACTATTCTTATCTGAAGGGTTTTGGGGTTTTATGCTTTCAATGGCTTTGTACGGGATCGGAGGTAACTTGTTCTGGCTACCTTTAAACACTATGTCTGTGGAACTGGTGCCCCGGATGAGGGGTGCTACTGCGTCAGTTTATAATAGCCTAGCAATGTTTGGCTACGCGCTCGCCCCTTACTTGCTGACTCCGGTTTACGAAGATTATGGTACAAGTGTGATTTCTGGTTTCCAAATAATCATAATAATAGCCATATTAATTGCATTATTGATGATTCCCTTTATCCGATATTTGGGTAAGCAGGAACTACCCGAAATGCGAATAGAAAAACCTAAAACACCCTTAACTATTAAATGAAAGCTTAGGTTTCTTACCAATACCCTAGCGAAGAAGGTACATCAATAAGCAGATTTAAGAGTTTTAGGTTGGAGAAATATTAATATTGTTACTTTTCTGTTTTTTCTGAAGAATAATTGTTCAAGGTCGTGTGGATGGTGGCAAGTAGCTGGGCTCGTTATGCTAACGCTAAGCTCCTGGTGCTTTACTTTGCGGGATTTGCTGGTCCTCTATCTGCGAATACGGTATTAGCTTTGGTTCCTACCCTTAAAACTACTTTTAACGCTGATGTGGGAACGGTTTTGCTGTCTATAACTGCTTTGATGATTCCCTTCGCGGTTTTTCAGCTTTTCAGTGGAACCATGTCTGATGTTTATGGTAGAAGACCTATTCTGGTTTTGGGTTTCTTGATCTATGGTATAGGATTGACGATAATTGGTTTTAGCCCAAACTTTAGTATATGGGTTTTTCTCGGAGCAAGATTCATCTGTGGAATAGGTTACGCTTTTATTGGACCTGTGTTACCTGCTGTAGTTGGTGATCTTACAAAGATTGAGTATCGGGGAAAAGTGATGGGAATTTATTCCGCGGTAGTCACCTTCGGAATTGCTGCCGGTCCTCTTTTGGCGGGTTTCTTCGCTGATGTATGGTGGTATATCTACTTTATGATTGCGGGTCTAGCCTTTCTCTCAATGGTTCTAATCTGGTTCATCTTTGGAACAGTTAATGAGCCTAAGGAAATACATATACGTCTTTTCAGCCAGGTTGTGAGGGATTTAAAAAGCGTTTGCTCTGTTAAAAGCGTGGTAGTGCTTAGTGCAGCTGGTTTTCTGGGTTTTATGAGCTTTATGGGTGTGCAATCATTTCTATCAGATGCCTTATCCCTGCCGCCCTTCTATCTCCAAGCGGACGCTATAGGCATAATTCTCTCCATTGGGGGCGCTGTCGGTGTTTTTATCGCTCCGGCAGCTGGATACATAACTGATAGGTTTGGAAGAGAGAAGGTGACTTATTTGGGTGTTGCCGTGGTTTTTATTTCACTAATTTTCCTACTCGTATCGCATGAATTTTTGGGGTTCACGTTTTCCATGGCTTTACATGGGATCGGGAGAAACTTGTTCTGGTTGCCCTTAACCGCTCTCTCCGTGGAACTCATACCAGGACAAAGGGGAGCAGTTTCATCAATCTTCAACAGTGTAAGATTCTTCGGATATGCCCTCGCTCCCTACGTACTGACACCTGTATACGAAGACTATGGCACCAGCATGATTTCCAGCTTCCAAATCATTATCATAGTAAGCATATTAATACTACTAGTGATAATTCCCCTAATCAGATATGTGGGTAAGCAGAAGCTTCCCGAAATGTGCCTCGAAAAACCTGAAAAAATGCTGCCAGAAGATTAATAATCTAATCAGCTTGCATAAATCTTATTTTGGAATAATTGTATTGTATGGTAATTTTCCTAAACAGCTAACAGGTAAAGGAGTCAATTTCTTTGCAGACGAGTAGAACTAACAACGGAAACATTTACGAAACCATAAATTATGCGATGCAACCCAGAGGAATAGCAGTGATTGGAGCCTCACCTGACCCAATTAAGATAGGCTCCTGGATTCTAAGAAACATTTATTTATTGGGCTATGAGGGAAAACTCTTTCCAATCAACCCCCGATACGAGGGAAAGATTTGCGGTCTTCAAAGCTACCCCAGTATACTGGATGTACCGGGAGAAGTAGACCTCGCTGTGATTGTCATCCCAAATGATAGGATTTTAGATGTTCTCGGTGAATGCGTAAAAAAAGAAGTAAAAATAGCTATCCTAGTGAGTGCAGGCTTCGCGGAGTTCGACATAGAGGGCAGAGAACTACAGAACCGAATTAAAAACTTTGCGAGGGAAAAAGGAATACGTTTGATCGGTCCCAATTGTTTGGGAGTTGTGAATCCGGGATACGAGCTGAACACCACCACGATGCCCATGATGCCCGCTGCAGGCACTGTGGGATTCATCTCTCAGAGTGGCGGTTTTGCGGGTCAAACCTTCCTCACAGCTAGAAGAATCCATCTGGGCTTCAGTAAGATAGTAAACACGGGGAACGAGGCGGACCTCGACACCACTGATTTCTTGGAATATTTTGGTGAGGATCCTCAAACCCGTGTGATCATGATGTTTGTAGAGAGCATAAAACGGGGCCACCGATTCTTGGAACTAGCCCGTGAGGTATCTAAGCAAAAACCGATTCTGTGCTTAAAAGTCGGTAGAACTGAAAGGGGTGTTAATGCGGCTCTTTCCCACACCGGTAACCTTTCTGGTTCCCACGAAGTTTTTAAGGCGGCTATGCAGCAAGCCGGGGTTCTTCTACCTAGAAATATTGAGGAAATGTTCGAGTGGGCTTTCGTATTTGCAAATCAGCCTTTACCTAAAGGAAACAGAATAGGGATAGTAACAAATTCCGGAGGTCCAGGTGTGGCTCTGGTTGACGTCTGCTTGGAACATGGACTGGTTGTACCTGAATTGCCCTTGGATGTGCAAAAACAGTTTAGGGAAATGTTAGCTCCGAACGCCATTATCAAGAACCCGGTGGATCTGACATTTGCTAGTGATTTCGGAATTTACTCCAAGTGTGTAGAGATAATGTTCGATGAGGCAGATATTGATGGAATGCTGATTTATGGAGTTTTTGGAGCAGATATCTGGAGACATCTCCTAGAACAAAAAAACCCGTCTAAAAAGTTTATAAAGCGTCTGGAGAAGGTGGGAAAAGAAAGTGTTGTGCAGTGGAGCAGAGCCATAGAAAAAACGTTTGTCGAAGCTATACCCAAAGTATTCCAAGTAAGCAAGAAATACAATAAGCCCATAATTACTGCGAGTACCTCAGCCCCTTGGGAGGACGAGGCAATCAGGTCACTGCCCGAAAACGGAATCCCATTCTTCAGAACACCTGAAGCTGCAGCCGAAGCAATGGCCGCTCTGGTACAATACAGCCAATACAGAGTAAAGCAAAAATAACCCCACCCCCTATTTAAAATAAATCTTAAAAAGAAGGGATATAAAAAATGTCCAATGAAAAGGAAGGAGAAATTTTAAAACCAAAAATACATAAATCCGTTTTTATAGCGGAAGGTGCTCAAATATGGGGAGATGTTGAAATCGGAGAAGGGTCTAGCGTCTGGTTCAACGCTGTAATCCGAGGAGACGAGGGAAAAATTACCATAGGGAAAAACACCAATATACAGGACAACACAGTCCTGCACAGTGACATGCTGGTGGGAATCGAAATAGGAGATAATGTAACCATTGGACATGGAGCCATAATTCGAGGTTGCAAAATCGGTAATAATTCTGTGGTGGGAATGAACTCCACGGTCATGACCAACTCCGAAATCGGAGACGACAGCATCGTTGGAGCAAACACATTTGTACCCTACGATAAAAAATTTCCGCCACGATCTCTAATTATAGGGATGCCAGCAAAAATCGTTAGAGAATTAAAAGAAGGAGATCTAGAAGCAAACAAAATTGCAACACAAATCTACAAAGGATTAGTAAAAAACTATTCTGAAAAAAAGATTCTCGGATACGGGAAATAGTCTATTTTTATTTTTTATTATTTTTATTAAAAATAATTAATCTTAAATACGCTTTGTGAACATTTAATTTAGACTCGATCCCATAATAATGTTATATTTTTAATGGAGGACGCAATTTGATCGAAGAAAAACCCCTATACACAGTGGAATACGATTTTAAGAAACAAAGTCCTTGGGTGAGACCTAAACGTGTTTGGGAAAAATTGCTCCCCAAGACTGTTCCCAAGACCATAAAGTATCCCGAAATACCGGTACATTATATTGCGCGGGAGGCGGCTCGAAGATACCCGCACAATCTGGCGATATATTTTGTTCCGGAGGAAAGAAAGTACACCTACCGGGAACTAATGCACTGGAGTGACAAGGTAGCAGCTGGATTGGCAGACATGGGAGTAGAGAAGGGTGATGGCGTCGGCGTGTACATGACTAACTCGCCTGAATTTTTATTCTCCCTCTATGGAATAAGCCAGAACGGAGCTTTTACGGTACCTATTAATCCTATGCTCAAAGCACCTGACATAAAACACATCGTCACCGATTGTGGAGTAATCGATACTCTGATTTGCAGCTCCATACTCTATCCTAACATAGAAAAGGTGAGAGAAGAGGTCGAAATAGAAAACGTCATAGTTTATGGAGAAAAAAAGCCGGGAACTTCCAGTCTACAGGATCTGATGGAGAAATATCCCGCTAAACCTCCAGAAGTGGAAATCAATCCCAAGGAAGACCTCTTTACTCTGATGTACACCGGAGGAACCACGGGACTACCCAAAGGAGTGATGCAAACACACTATAACATAGTGGCAAACGTGTACCAGATGATTGGAAGAGAGCCAAATTCACCAATTGAAGAAGGCAGGGTGTCCTGCATAACAGTGCTGCCCATGTGCCACTCCTTCGGACTGAGTCAGTCTCAGCTCTACATGGCTCAGAGAGCCATGATGCTTCTTTACACCGGTTTTGACCCGGAGCAGGTGATGAAAGCCATTGAGCTGTACCGCACCGAAAACTTTGTGGGCATACCGTTAATGTTCCAGTTTTTAATAAATCATCCCAATTTTGAGAAGTACAATTTGAAATCACTGTTTAGAGTTATTTCCGGTGCGGCGCCTATCCCAGAGGATCTGGTTACGAAATGGAAGAAAGTGGTCGGTTCCGATGTGGGGCAGGGTTACGGTCTCAGCGAGTCCGGTCCTTCTACTCACATGAAACCCACCTGGCTTCCCCAGAAAGGATTAACCATAGGCATTCCCTTGGTGGACACCGACGCTAAAATTGTGGACGTGGACACAGGGAAGGAGCTTCCACCCGGAGAAGTCGGTGAGCTCATGGTGAAGGGCCCTTCGGTGATGAAGGGCTACTGGAAACAGCCGGAAAAAACCAAGGAAACCATTGAGGACGGCTGGCTTCACACTGGCGACCTAGCCTACATGGATGAACAGGGCTACTTCTATATCTCCGGCAGGCAAAAGGACATTATAAAGTATAAGGGTTACAAGGTTTTGCCTGACGAGGTGGAAGACAAACTGTATAATCATCCCGCAGTCTTGGAGTGCGCAGTAGTAGGAGTACCAGACCCGGAGATAGGGGAAACCATCAAAGCCTTCGTTGTTATAAAAGACGAGTATAAGGGAAAAATCACCCCAGAAGAAATAAGAGACTGGGCAAAGGAAAACATGGCAGGATACAAGTGGCCCAGAATAATAGAATTCATTGACAAGGTCCCAAGGACAGCTATTGGAAAAGTCTTCCGAAGAGGACTAAGAGAACAAGAAAAAAAATGAGCTAAATCTTTCTGCTCTATTCTCAACTTTTTATTTCAAACTTTCAATTTTAATCCCCCTCCGTCAATGAGTCTACCTTTTATAATATTCTGATTTTTATATTCTTTCATGTTAACTTCCCGTGGTGGTTTTGATGGAGGGAAAACAGGTTTAAACCCCTTGCTTTAGGGGGGTTTCACGCCTAGCAGGGTTAGAAGCACCAAAAAGTGGTTCCTGGAGGGTGAGGAAAAGCGGGATTTAACAGTTAACAGAACTGAAACAAATCATCATATAATAAATAGTAGACTCATTGCCCTCCGTCTTGGGGGTTCACAACAGTAGAAAGATTTAATGATAAATAATACCATTCTTAGACTTTAATCATGAACCCAAACATCCACAGAGACGTCCAATACAAGGCTACAACCCTGCCCACGAGAACCAAGCCGACAATCAGCGTGGAGAACAAAAATCCGCTAAAAGGAACCACCGCTGGGCAAAGCAAAGGTTTCCTTCCAAAGGCGGACCACGACTTAAACGCTGCCTAACCACGCCCTCGCCACCACCAGTTGAGCGG
>NZ_JBRAKS010000100.1:0-11845 GCF_052745115.1 Candidatus Jordarchaeum sp. | reverse complement strand
GCTCACCAGCCAAAACCAGTTTTAATAACCTATTTCATTTTCAAATACTGAAAAAGGAAAAACCTTTAAGTGGTTAATAAAACGAAGAGTTACAAAAAATTGCTTGTAACAAATAATATTATATTTTTTGTTTTTCGTGACCTTAGGCGTAATTAATACTTCCGGATTTTTTTCCGTTTTCAAGCGTCTTTTATCACAGTTCTTGCGTTTTTCGGTATGATTTCTGAAGGATTTTAAACTTTTTCACACCATTTCTGAATGGAAAATAATTACACCTAAGGTCTAATGAAAATCTAACTCTATTAAAGTCTTTATTAAACGACACGATGTATTAGGTATGTATTTTTTGGTGTTTGGTATGTAGGAGTGTTTTTCTTAACTCCTCTAATACGTCTTGGAATTGGAAAAGAAGGAGTATATAGCCTCCTTCACAAGTAGCCAACAAATAAAAACACATACCCCCTGTGCAAAAAACATACCTATAACATTATGTCTTATTAAACCATGAAAAAGTTCTTATATTCTAGTGCCGTTAAAAAATATTAGATAACTATTAGAAATTCTCTTAACAGTGCTTCTTGTGGGAAAGCAGACTCTAAAAAACCAAATTATTAACATATAAATACCGAAAACAAAATTAAAAGGTTAATACATAAAAATAATATGATAATATCATAAAAAACAAAAGGAAGTTAAAATATGCCTTTCGGACTTATCGTAGTAAAGTGGGACAACCGTCTCGGAGCGGTCCTAGAAGCAAAATACCCTGAGGACATAAGAACCACCGAAGACCAGATAATGAAAATATACACGGCACACGCCATGGGCGAAGCAGCCGCAGGATTCATGTCAATGAGACTCGGAAACCTGAACGTCGCATCACAGTATGGTGGATGGGATATTAACTACTACGTTGCTTTGCTTTTGACTTTGGAGGAGAATGCTGACGAGTATGAGGATGGTTTGACTGAGATAGCTGCTAATATTTTCGCGAAGTTGGAGAACGAGGAATATAAGGCAGAGCTTGAGGATTTGTATAATAAGCTTACTAGGTTTCCAACCCTTAGTGAGGAACAGAGGATGGGGGTAATTCTCTCGGATCCTGTTAGGCGTAGTATCATTGAGCGGTTGATTGAGGAAGGTAATACTACAGTTTCGGATCTAGAGGTTTGGTTGAAGCATAAATTAGAAGTGAAGGCGATTGAGCTATACTCGTTTATGGCGCCCCTCATCAAGAATGGTCTTGTTACCACACAGTGGGTTGAGGGCCTTCCTAGTCAGTGCATTTTTCTAATAAGAGATGTGTTTATAGCCCGAGTTCCTGCTAGAATAATTGTGAAAAAGGCAAAATCCGGAGAGTTTGGTGCTGAGGCTTCCTCAGATTACTTGGATGAGGTTAAAAACTTTTTCAGAGATTACGTTGTTACCCCTGAAGATACTGAAACAATAACTAAAATTCTTTCGGATCCGGATGCTTACGATGTGCTAGTTGGGCTAAGAGAAAATGTTCTTCCAAAGGGAGAGATTCATAAAATACTTGATAAGAAGAAATCTGTTGTGGACAGTATTTTAGCGGCTTTTGATAAAGCGGGCTTTACTATGGATCTTAAGATTGATAGGAGAACTCATAGTGCGTTGATGACTGATATTAAGGTGATGACGTTTTTCCCAGAATATCTGGTGGAGCAGATTGCTCAACAGTATAATGATCAGATAAAGCCACCTCGGATGTTATTGTGGCATTTAAAGGCGCTCAGGGATAGTTACCCCATGTAGAGGGTATGATATGATTAGAGAGGTGTCCATTCTAAATTCCAATGGAGAACCCTTATTCACTAAAAGATATGGGCAGAGCAGTGTAGCGGCCGAAGTTCTGAGTGAATTCGTAAGTTCCTTAGCTCTTCTCGTTCCGAAGCTTCAATTAAATGGAAGCATAGAATTCATGAATCTAAAAAACACGAGAATTTATTACTCTAATTCGAATGGAATTGTTTTCACCCTGGAAGCGGATAAGCGTGATGTAATATCGGAAATGAAAGAAAAGTTGCAATCACTAAAAAAAAGCTTTTTGGAGACATTTCAAAACGAGCTATCTGAATGGAGTGCTGAAGTTTCAACATTTCAAAAATTTGAGTCTGTTGCTGATGAAATAACTTTAACCTATCTTAAGATCGCTTTGATAGGCTATAGCGGTGTAGGGAAAACGACCATCCTCAAGCTCTTAAGGGAGGAAGAACTCCCTACGGAGCACATACCTACGATAGGTGTAGGAATAAAAGGTGTTAAAGGAGCGAAAATCGGAAACACATCATTGATATGTTGGGATCTCGCGGGTCAGGAACGGTTTGAGTTGACTTGGGAAAAGTTCATTCGGGACGCTTCTCTAATCATTATTGTTACTGAATCCACTCTGGAGAACGTGGTCAAGTCTCGGTATTTCGTTCGTTTAATTAGAGATGTTGAACCAGAAGCTAACATTTTCTGTTTAGCCAACAAGCAGGACTTACCTAACGCTCTTACCCCCGAGAAAGTGAGTCAAATTATGGAAGCTGAAACTTATGGTCTTGTTGCAATAGATCCTATGAATCGAATGAAACTTTATGAATTAATTAGAAAATCCGTTATGGGTATGTAAAATAACTGGAGGTTATATGGAATGGGTATAGTAGAAAAGGTAAAATCGTTTTTCAGAACCCTATTAGGTGGCGCACCAAGCATAAAACCGGTGAAAGTTACGTCCAAAGAAAAACAGGAAATAGACATACTTAGAACAGAGATAGATCAGCTAAAAACCGAAAAGAATGAGATACAAGAGGAACTGCAAAAGATGGACATGGACTTTATGACCGGGCGATTAAGCCCGGAGGAAAGAGACAAGAACTATGTGCGACTAATGGTTAAAGCTATGAAAATAAATCGTGAAATAATAAACAAGAAACAGAGAATTTTTGCTCTAGGCGGCATAATCTCTGAAATCTGATTCCCACTTTTTTATAAATAAAAGCAAAACAAACGGCATAGCGCTGCCTGAAAAGTTTATGTAGAACTAATTAGGCTCAAACACTACAAAGTTACAAATAATCTAAAAAACAAAAATTTAATGCTTGTATTCAGCTCGCCACCTAATATTTCTGATTTAGAGAATAGCCCCCCTAAAAAATATAGTTAATTCCTAATATTATTTTAGAATAGATAGTTGCCACAAGCTAAAATTTGCTTAGTGTAACAAGTATCTGCCCATATTTTTTATTTTCCCCGTACATCAATTTTTCATTGTTCCCAGCTCCAATAGAGTCTTTAAAACATTGTTTCCGCCAGTATAAACATCCTACTTGCTTTTAGATCCCATAAGAACCAAGCGTCCAGATTCGAATAGAAGTGTTGCGACTTAGTTTTCATCTTGTAAATTAGACTAGCTAACTGTTCGGATTCATACATTACTTCTTGTAAGATTACTACTGCTTCTTCCAGGTTTAGCTCACCCCCTAGGCTTGCAAAAGCTACAATTTTTTTAAACCTGAACGGAGACCTGGTGATTTCTATAATTGTTTCTTCAAGGTGTTTCACGATTTTGTTTACTGCTATAACTGCTTCCTTCTCGCTTATTGAACCTGTCCAGAAAATTTTGCCCGAGTCGAATAAGAGGAGGACTGATTAAAGTTTTTCTATGCGATATACGAGTTCTGGGAATAGTTTGGGCGGTACTCTGCGTTGGTAAAGGAACGTTAGATTTATTCGAGATTTATTCTCGAGTTAAGTGTTACTGATGCAACCACTTTTTCAATATGTATAAACTCAGGTTTAGGTATTGTTATCCCCCATGTTAGTGAGTTAATATTTTTATAAATAATCTATAAAAATTTATTTATAGAAAATTTGATTCAAGTGTAGTTCTCAATCTTATAAGGGATTATGCAGAATTTTCGGTTAGAATATATTTAATTAATTTCAAGTATTTGTATTCTTAACTTTTGCAAAAAATGTTTAATAGCAGACTTCTAAAAGGTGCAAGGATTGGTCAAGATCTCTTTAAATTACGGAACTAAGAAGATGGTGGCAGAAATTCCGGAGAAGAATTACTCTGGAACGCTAGAAGTAAATGAACCACAGGGAGTGAAAGACCCTGCAGCGGACATACTTCAATGCCTCCGAAACCCAATAGACTATCAGCCACTAGACCGCTTGATTAAAAATGAAGATAACATAGCTATTATTGTTGATGACCATACAAGGCCTGCTCCAACCAAAATAATTCTCCCACCAATCCTAGAGGAATTAAAAAGGTCAGGAATCAGTAAAAACAATGTTAACATTATTTTTGGTTGTGGAACCCATAGAAAGGTGAAGGAACAGGAAGCAAAAAATCTTCTTGGGGAGAATATAGCTGAAGAAATCCAGTGGACAAACCACGACTGTGAAGCAGAAGATTTAGTCTATTTAGGAACCACGTCGAGGGGAACCAGGGTTGAATTGAATCCTCTGGTAGTTAAAGCGGATTTAAAAATATTAACTGGAGACATATGTTATCATTTCTTCGCGGGGTACGGAGGAGGAAGAAAAAGTATAATGCCGGGAGTTGCATCCAAAGAGACGGTTACTAAAAATCACTGCATGCTTACACATCCCAAATCAGAAATAGGAGTTCTAGAGGGAAACCCCATCCACGAAGACATGGTTGAAGGCGCCAAGCTGGCCAAACCAGATATTATAGTAAATGTAGTTCAAAATACTAGAAAAGAGATCATAAAGACTTTTTGCGGAGATCTAGAATCCGCCTTTTATGAAGGTGTAAGATTCTTGGATTCGGTATACCGGGTCAAGAGCGACAAGGCAGATATAGTAATAGTGAGTGCCGGAGGCTACCCTAAAGACATAAATCTTTACCAAGCATACAAGGCGATTCACAACGCCCTTCCAGTAGTTAAAAACAATGGCGCCATAATTTTCGTAGCCGAGTGCAGAGAACACACAGGTCACGAGGTATTCCAAGAATGGATGGAAAAATATTCAACAGCAGAAGAGATGAAAAAACAACTCGTAGAAAACTTCGTTATGGGAGCACACAAAGCCTACTATCTAGCAAAAGCCCTTCAAAAAGCGAAAATATACATGATAACAGAAATACCTCCAAAAAAACTGGAAAAAGTCTACAAAATCATCCCAGTAAAATCCATAGAAGAAGCCCTCGAAGACACGTTCAATACCATGAAAAAGGATCCCAAAATAAAGGTCATACCCCACGGCTCAGCAATTCTCCCATGTTAAACATACTGTATTCCTATACTTTCCCTTTAACGCAGTATAAAAAGAGCTTCACAATCTCTTCTTTAAAAATATCCAAGTTTTTCTGAATTTATTTATAAACTGGTAAGCTAGAATAGCGGAAAACTCCAGGTTAAGGGCGGAATAGCGATTATTAGAATAAATATCATTATTATGAGTATAATTTTTCTAGAAGTTGTTATATGAGAAACATCGTCCAGAGCTCCCGGATGCCCTGCCCTTCTAATCGATAACAAACCGATGATAACTATAGCAACATACACCCAGCTTATAGCTATCATTATAACTGCTGCAATTAGGGAAGCAATAAAATGGGCACGCCTACTCAGAATCGCCCGAAACAAATGCCCACCATCGAGCATGCCAATTGGAAACAAATTAATAGCGGTAATAAAAAAGCCTACCCAAGCTGCAAAATACAGGGGACTAAAAAACACAGGACTTAGGACAGTTTCAGGTCTTAATATGGGAAAAAGAACCGTAATCAGTAATGGATCTGCAAACATGCTGGGACCAATAATCTGCACCGGCCAATTTGGAGGGTTCCAAAAGAGTTGTCCCAGATAAAATGCAAGAGCTGGCGAAGTATTATTGTATACGTTTACTAGAAAATTAAGAACTGGTAGAGAAAGCAAGTATTCTAATTGATATATATCAAAAAGCACGTTTGGGTAAACTATTGGACTGATTTTAATCGCCAATAATGCTACAAAAAATGCTATTATAAAACCGGTTAAGGGACCCATCAAACCAATATCGAATAATTTATCCTTATTAACAGCCGGACTTCTCTGAACTATAACTGCCCCAAATGTCCCAATTGGAGGAATTCCGGGAATGAAAAAAGGCAAAGAAGCCTCCACTCCTCTCTTCTTAGAAATAAGATAATGTCCTAATTCGTGCATTCCAACTATTGAAAGTAACGACACAGTAAAACCAATGATTAATAAACATGGATTGGTGTACCAACCGTATCCAGGACCAGATAAGAGGCTTACAAAAATACCGAACCAATCATATTGATCCACCCACCAGTACCCAGCCAAGGTTACCGTACCGATGGTAGCAATTAAAAGGACGAAATTCCATATAGGCCCCTTCCGTTTACCCGCCTTCATCTTAGGAAAGACTTCCAGAACAAGCATTTGTTTTAATTTTTCATCTTCCCTTTGAGAGTTCAATTTGTGTTCGCGTTTTTGCTGTGACGAATTGCGCAGAACCGCAATAAGATTATAGGTTTTCAGTTTTTCTATTAATCTCTGGAATGGAGCCTTTGTTTCTTGGTTTAAGGGTAGGAGAAATACCGGAATTCCTTCCGCATCGGTGTAGTGTTCCGAGACTGTGAATTCTGTTTGAATTATTCTTAGCAATTCTTCCAAGCTTAATGGAAACTCTCCACTCTCTGTCGTCGTTGCTCCTTCCTATAAGATTTGGATATTCGATAGTTGATTTAATTTAAAAAAGTTCCTAATGAAATTTTAGGAATTAGCATTTTCGGTGGAGTTATGGAAGTGGAAACACTAGAATAGTCCTGGTATTCCGGGTATGGTAAGTACGGCAACAATCATCATGATTGCAAAAACAGCAATTTTCCATTTCGAGATCGATGACACATCATCTAGTGCCCCGGGATGACCACCACCTCTCATACTCAGGAAAAAGATCAAAATAACGAAAAGAAGATAACCAGTACTGACAAGAAGCATTGCCCCTGCCGCTATTATGGATGCAATTAGATGATACTTCCGATTCAGAAAGGAACGCGCCATATGGCCACCATCCAAAAAGCCAATCGGGAAGAGGTTAATCGCAGTGACCAGCATACCTAACCATGCCGCCCAGCTAAGCGGGTGTACAGGCATGAAAGTAAAAGGAGGCCTCGTTCTAATAAGGGGTTCTAGAAAGCCATAGAGAAGAGGATCCGTGAAGGGTGAAGGCCCCACCCAAAGATAGGGTAAGCCAAGGTTTACAAGAATTCCGAAGAAATCATAGCCATATGTAGATATTATCTGTTGGTTAAATTGCAAATTTGTTTTATAAATTTCAAATAGTACATTAGGATATATGATTGGAGTTAGGTACATGGATATTATTAAAACTATGATCGTTATTACGAAACCAGTTAAGGGCCCCATCAAGCCTAACTCGAAAAGTCTATCCCGATTAACAGTGGGTGTTCTCTGAACAATAACGGCGCCCAGTGTCCCGAGGGGCGGGTAGCCCGGTATGAAAAAGGGAAGAGAAGCTTTTTGCCTTCTAATCCGAGCGGTAAGGTAGTGTCCCATTTCGTGTAGTCCGATAATTGCAAGAAGACTTGCGGTAAAGGCGATTATAAGTAGACCGGGGTCGCCGTACCAAGCCCATTGGGGACCGACCACTGCATTAATCATTGTACCAAAATAATTGTAGCCTTGTACTTGAAGATAGCCGGTATATGATATTGTGATTATTGTTACTATTAGTAGGAGAATGTTTATTATGGGGGATCTGGTTTTTTTGGGTTCGGGGCTGGAGAATATTTTCATAACTAGTTCAGATTCCTCTTTTTCTTGTGTCGTGTAATCGGGGTAAATCTGGTATCTTTGTGGAACTTTTTCTGCTCTTCTCAGTAATGGGATCAAATTATATTTATTTAGGTCTTCTACGAGTTCCTGAAAAGGAATTTTGGTGTCTTGGGCTGACGGTAGAATAAATGTTGGGCTCCCGTCTAAATCCATGTATGCCTCGAAAACTATAAAGCGTCTTTCGATAATTCTTCGCAGGTCTTCTAGGCTTAATGGCAGTTCTTCACCATTAATCGTTTCTATTCCTTCCTGTGAGATTTAGATGTTCGTAAGGTTGATTCTATTTAAAAAAGTTTCTAAAATTAAGTATAATAAAAATTGAGTTCTATGAGTAGTTTAGAAGAAGAAGCCGTAGCCCAGTCGAGGTATGGTGAATATCGCGATTATTATCATTCCCGCAAAGAGAGCAATTTTCCATTTCGGGACTGGTGAGACATCATCCAGTGGTCCAGGGTGCCCACCTCTCGGAATAGTAAATAAAGCAATGAGGGCCATTAGAAGATAAGCGTCACTGATAATTATCATTGCTCCAGCAGCTATAAAGGATGCAATAGTGTGATATCTCCGACTGAGAAAGGAACGGAGCATATGGCCAGCGTCTAACATCCCTATAGGGAACAGGTTTAGTGCGGTGACCAACATACCTATCCAGGCCGCCCAGCTCAATGGATGTGTAATCATAAAGCTAAAGGATGGAGTTGGTCTGAGTAAAGAGGATAGGGTTTGATAGAGTAGAGGATTTGAACTAGGATTCGAAAGTGGTGAGGATAAATAAATTGAACCTCCAAGCAATATGCTGGGATAGCCATAATTATAAATCAAATAAAAGGTGTCTAGACCATATTTAGATATAATCTGTGTTTCGAATGCTGCGAGATGGTAAACAATTGGGGGATAGATTATAGGGGACAGGTATATGGATATTATTAAAACTATGAGAGTTATTATGAAGCCTGTTATTGGGCCCATGAATCCCAGTTCAAAAAGCGTATCTCGGTTAACGGTAGGAGTTCTTTGAATTATGGCAGCTCCAAAGGTCCCTATGGGTGGGATTCCGGGTATAAAGAAGGGGAGCGACGCCTTTTGGCCCCGCATCTTTGCAGTAACATAATGGCCCATTTCGTGTAGTCCGATAATTGCAAGAAGACTTGCGGTAAAGGCGATTATTAGTAAACTCGGATTACTGTACCAATTCCATATCTGGCCTTGGAGGATGCTTATAAGCATCAAGGGGTCACCGTATAGAGTATATGTGTAGCCCACAAAGGCATTAAGAAGTATTCCAAAATCATTGTAGTTTTTAACTAGCAAGATACCTGTAAACGATATGGTTAGCATCGTTGCGATAAGTAGGAGAACATTTGTCACTGCCGATCTGGTTTTTTTCGGTTCGGGATTTGGGAACACTTTTATAATTAGTTCGGATTCCTCCCTCTCTAAAGGAACATAATCGGTGTATATCTGATATTTTTGTGGAACCTTTTCTGAACTCCTCAAAAATGCTATTAGGTCATATTTACTCAAGTCATCTAAAAGCTCTTGAAAAGGAATTTTAGTGTCTTGGGCTGATGGTAAAATAAATGTGGGAGTGCCATCCAACTCTGTATATGCTTCGAATACTATGAAGTGGCTCTCGACAATTCTACGTAGATCATCAAAGTTTAAAGGTAATTGTTTTTCTGGTTCCGTTTTGTTTCCATCCTCTAGTGCCTCTTGTTTCTCTCTAAAGTGAGAGTGAGTTAAAAATCTTTCCGACCAGGTAAAATTAATGTCATTAATCAAAATTCCATAAAAATTATATTGTAAAGAACCTTACCTAGATTATTATTTTGTTACTAGTTGTGGTGGTTTTGCTGGAAAGGAGTTTGTTAGTTTGGTCTTTACGTAAAGATTAAATCGGTTATTTGTGAAGAATTATATCATCATTACTAGTTAGAATTATAAAGCGCTTCGTGGTGATTCTTTGGCGAATGAGGACTATGTCATAAGGCATGCGGAGACAAGCGATATTCACCAGGTAATGAGAATTAATCAGGTAACTCTTCCAGAAAATTATCCTTATCCTTTCTTCATTGAGATTCTTAAAAAATATCCTCGATCGTTTATTGTTGCAGAAAAGGATGGGGAAATAGCGGGTTATATGATGAATAGGATAGAAAAGGGACTTCCGGGTGTTTTTAATACTAAATTCCATCGGGTCACCAAAGGTCACGTTGTTTCCATAGCGGTTCTACCAGAGCATCGCAAAAGAGGATTGGGTAAAAGACTCATGCTAGAAGGTATGAAGGCTATGAAGGATTATGGCGCCGAGGAATTTGTATTAGAGGTAAGAATCACCAATGAGGCCGCTTTGGCTATGTATAAGAGTTTAGGATTCACAGTGGAGCGGGAGCTGAGAGGATATTACCACGATGGGGAAAGCGCGTACCTTATGTCAAAAAAGGCTGAAGACATATAAAAAATTACAAATTTAACCCTGCAAAACATCCCGCTTTCTAATATATAGAGTATTCTTTATTAGTTAATATTAACTAATATATCATAGTACCAATAAGGAAGGGGAAAATTAATCTATGAGCTTCCGAGTATTTGAAAATTTTAAAACAACCCTATCCACGTGTAAAGTTTGCGGTAAAGAAAGCCCGCTAATATCTGAAAATCTGGGTGTATGCAGAAAATGCATAATCAAAAATCCTGAGGAAGCGCTCCCCCACACCTTTAAAGCTCATAGAGTAAGCAGACTCAAATTTAACCTACCAGAAACCCCTCCAAACGATAAAAACGGAATACTCTGCGGAATGTGCGTAAACAATTGTAAAATACCAGAAGGGGAGAAAGGATACTGCGGACTCGTAGCAAACAAGGAAGGAAAACTAATCCGATACGCCGGAACCCCAGCTAAAGGCCTATTGGAATGGTACTATGATCCACTACCCACAAACTGCGTAGCCGCCTGGGTATGCCCCGGATGCACAAGCCTAGGCTTCCCAAAATACACCAACGCCCGAGGACCAGAATATGGAAAAGTAAATCTAGCCGTTTTTTACGGAGCCTGCTCCTTCGACTGCCTATTCTGCCAAAACTGGCACTACCGGGAAAACACAAACAAACTCGAACCCACCCTGAGTGCAAAAAACTTGGTAGAAAAATGCACCAATAGAGTATCCTGCATATGCTACTTCGGAGGCGACCCCTCAGTTCAAATGCCCCACTCCATAAAAACAGCCGAACTCGCCATAGAAAAAGCAAAAGAATGGAAAGGCCCAATGCGAATATGTTGGGAAACAAACGGTTCCATGAATTGGCCTCTACTGGAAAAAGCCGCACAACTAGCACTACAAACCGGAGGAAACATTAAATTCGACCTCAAAACCTGGAGCGAACCTCTCAACATAGCCCTCTGCGGAGCAAGTAACCAGAAAACACTAGAGAATTTCCAAAAACTAGGAAAGATTTTTGAAGAAAGACCCAAGCCCCCGCCACTCATAGCAAGCACCCTACTAATACCGGGATACGTCGAAGTAGAAGAAGTAGAAAAAATAGCAAACTTCATAGCAAACATAAACCCCGAAATACCCTACTCCCTCCTAGCATTCTACCCCACATACATAATGAACGACATACCAACTACCAGCAAAAAACTAGCATTCGAAAGCACCGAAGCCGCAAAAAAGGCAGGACTGATAAACGTCAAAATAGGAAACATCCACCTACTCGCAGACTACTGAACAAAACATCCGAAAAAGAAAATTTTCTAAATAATTGCTAAACTATTTAGTATGCTAACTTCAAGGAAAACGCACCGGTATTAATTCTATAAGCATTTAAAAATAACTTAAAAATATGGCAAACAAAAGATTCGGCTTTGGGATATAATCATGCATTCCACGTCTCTCTAACGTGTATTTCCTCTAAGTATTTCAGGTAGCAGAGTCTCTTCAGGTGGGACCCCGTCTTAGGTATGTAGTTTTTCTGGTTGTTGTTTGTCTTATGTAGGG
>NZ_JBRAKS010000099.1:0-11884 GCF_052745115.1 Candidatus Jordarchaeum sp. | reverse complement strand
ATAGCCATATATGGTATTATTTAGTATTAAATCTTCCTACTGTTGTAAACCCTTTGAATTCACCATTTTGAACCTCAAGCAAGTCTTTGTCCCCAATAGGACAGGAGGGACAAGCAAACCCCCGTTTTTTGAGTTCATTAAATCTTTCTTTTCCAAATCTTTCATTAGCCTTATCTGCAGGATAGGCAACACTCCAATTATCGTGTAAGAATCCGTAAAGATTCCAAATAACATCCCAAGCAGCCATAAAACTATACTGCTGAAAGAATTCTCGAAGAGGATAATTTTTCATACGAATAAGCATTGCATCAACAGTCTCAATGAATCTCTTACGATCCGCCACCCTAATCCCTTTGGTCCCCCGTGCTACCATGGCTTTTAAATTCTTTGAACCCATAACAGCTCCTAAACCACCTCTACCAACCGTGGCCGTCTTATCAACCAGGGCAAAGGAGTATCGAACCAAGTTCTCCCCGGCTTGTCCAATAGCAATCACACTACAGTCGCCATGGTATTTCTTTTTCAGTTCATAATCAGCAGTATACAGGTCTTTGCCCCACAGACCAGCAGCATCACATATCTCCACATCGTCATCAAAAATCTGGAGGTAAACCGGTTTCTCCGCTCTCCCAGTTATTACTATGTGATCATATCCCGCCCACTTGAGCATACCGGCAAAACCCATGCTGCCACTTCCAGACGCTACCGCCCCATTAATAGGTAATTTTGTGGTTATCATTACTCTACTTGTTGAAGGAGCCATAGTGCCAACTAGAGGCCCCGCACCCACAATAATAGGATTATCCGGAGACAAAGGATCTGTCTCTGGTTCGATTAAATGATAGGCTATCCAATTGTTTACTCCAAAGCCCCCAATAAACTTCCTTACAACTTCCAGGTCTAGTGTGTCTACCCTCCACTCTTGATCCGTGAGATTCACTTTCAGAATTCTACCCGCATACCCATTGAATTCCATTTAGCCACCCTCCTTGACTACTAGGGCACCATAGATACAGTAATCAGCGCAGAGACCGCAATTATTACACTCTTCAGTAAAGCGGATTTCATTACCATTTAAACCCTTAATTCGGATTCTGGCCTTAAGCGGGTTAAAAACACCAGAGTACCTAAGTGAACATCTTAACGCACACATCAGACAGCCCATACATTTCTCGGGATTCACGACAATCTCCACTACGCTTTTATTATCAGACATGAAATCAAATCACCTTTTCTCAAAAGTGCTGAAATCGTACTATATTAATTCAGTGACCTACTTTGCAGTTAATGGAAAAACATTGACAAAGTCAATATAAAATATTTGTTATAAGAACATAGAGCATTTTGAGAATTTTAATGATTATTTGAAGTGGGCTCCGTACTTGTGGTATATTCTGCAGGTTCCCTCATAGGAAACCATGCATGGGCCATAAGGCTTTTCAGGTCTACATACTGTTCCGAATAGTTTGCACTCCGGAGGATATATTTTCCCAATTATTACTAAGTGGCAGTTACATCCGGGATGAATGTCCACCGAGTTTTTTATTGTGAGTTCATATTTTTTCTCTGCATCATATTCTTCGAATTCTTTTTTCAGTACATAACCGGATTCCGGTACTCGCCCAATTCCCCTCCAATGAGCGGAAGCAACATCAAAAACTTCACCAAGTATTTTTTGAGCCTTAAGATTGCCCTCCTCCTTCACTAGTCGAACATACTCGTTTTCGCACTTCGGGTCATTGTCCTTTAGCTGTTTTAGAAGCATGGCTAAGGAAAGTAGAACATCATTAGGTTCAAAACCAGACACCACAGTAGGCATACGGTAAGCATCTGCAAAACGTCGGAAGGCTTTAACTCCAATAATCGTTGCCACATGCCCTGGACAAATGAATCCGTCGATTTGGAGATCTCCGATGCCCATTAGAAGTTCCATCGCCGGGGGAATAAGCCGGTGCGCGCTTATTATGCTGAAGTTTTCGGGTACCCCTCTAATTAGCTCTGATGCAATTCCCGGAGCTGTGGTTTCAAATCCCACCGCACAGAAGACCACATCCTTGTCCGGGTTTTTCTCAGCGATTTCAACCGCGTCATGTGGACCGTAAACTATTCTTACGTCTGCGCCCTCAGTTTTTAAGCCATAAAGAGAGCTTTCGGTGGCCGGAACCATCATTAAATCGCCAAAAACAGTGATGATTACGCCTCTCCGGGCAAGTTCAATAGCCTCATCTAAAACCATGGAAGGCGTGACACAAACAGGACACCCAGGACCGGCCATAACTTCAACACTATCTGGAAGAAGGCTCCTTAAACCGTTTTTGCTAATAGTTTGTTCATGTCTCGAGGCTTAGAGCACGCTTCTAGGCTGTCCCGCATACGTGAACGAACTTCACCTTCTGGTCCGGAGCCAAACTCTTTATTTTTTCAGATAACCTACTCGCAAATTTGGGGTCCTTATATGCTTTAAGAAAATCTTCCATTTCACCACTACCAGCACATAAAATAGAAATTCCAATATTTAGTAAAAACGCGACCTGTAACAGTCCAAATACCATGAGAACAAACAATTTAGCGTATATATTGTTATCCCAGATTTTTGACACTTAATATTTTGATCTTCTTTTAGAAGATGGAAATTTTATTTTCGGTTTTTCTTTGTATTGTTTTTTTATCCTGTTTTCAGCTTTTTTTAATTCGTTTATGGTGTTAACGTTGAAAAAAGTTACGAGACCGGGATCCAGTTGTTCGATTACTTTAGTAGACAGGTATAGGACTCCTTTGAGGTTTTGTAGTAGAGAACGCATGTCCATCCGGTTTTCGGTTAAAGCTTTTTGGGCAGCCTCTCTTGCAGGCTTTGTGCGGTAAATGGCGTGTAGTGGTTCAATGTATCCATTTGGCCACCGAGGGATCACCACATTCTCTGTGGTAATGACCTCCCTCATTAATCTAAGCACCTCGGTGTTTACGAAGGGTAGGTCACAAGAAAGGAGGTAAAGATAATCATATTCGCAGTTTTTAAGAGCCGTGTAGGCTCCAACAAGTGGACTGTTAATATCGGAAAATTCGTCGATTAATATTCGCGCTCTGCCATCTAACAACTCTTCATAGGATTTATTGATATTTGAGCCTAAAACGATATATATTTCGGGAAATAGCTCCTCGCACGCTTCTAGGACGTAGAGAAGCATGGGTTTACCGCAGAGGGAAATTAAGCCTTTGTCGGCACCCATTCTTAGGGATTTTCCTCCACAAAGAATTGCTGCGGCAGAATCACGAATCATTTCACTATTCTCCGAGAGAAGATAATTAATCTAATGAAAATATTTTTGGAATTCATAATATTACACGTTGAGGATTGGTATAAATGTTCATCCGTTTTCCCCGAGTGAATCCAATTAGCGTGATATTGGTTGATTCCGCAGCTGAAACACCGGAATCGGTTGCAGCGGAAAGAGATGCCACTATCGGTATGCTGGCTCTTGCTACTTTGACCACCATATCCACTGTTTGTCTTCCAGTGCTCATCAAAAACGATTTATCAAAACTTTTACCAGAAAGAATGGCCGCCCCTATCACCTTATCAACCGCATTATGTCTTCCAACATCCTCTGACAGATACATCAAATCTCCCTGTTCAGAGAAAAGAGCTGCAGCATGAGTTCCCCCTGTTTCCCGAAAAATCATTGCTTCATCATTCATAATTTTGGCGGAAGATAAAATAACATCACTCTTAACTCTAAGGTCTGACATAACCTTTGGAATCCCTAAACCTTGCTTCAACTGAATGAAATACTCTGGAGGACCACAAGCCGAGGTCACTAATCTTCGACCAGTAATACAAGTAGCAAGCCGATCCTCAATATCAATCCCCTCTTTTAGTGTGATATTTGCAGTGTAGTTGGAATAGGTATAATCTTGAACCTCGTTTGGGTTTTCTATTACCCCTGTGGTGAAAAGATGTCCAAAAACGAGTTCTCTCTCCTCACCAGGAAGGTATACCACACCCACAACTTGTCTACTGTTAACTCTGATAATCAAAATATTTTCTCGAACCACTTTATCTTGAGTTTCAGAGACTTCCCCACTCTTTAAACGAGTGATTTTAACCGATAATGTTCTTTCCAATCCAAAGCACCTTAAATGATTGGATACCCGGATTATAATGAATGAATAGATGTTTAATACTAGTACTCAAAATATTAAAAAGCCAATCGATAACCATTTCCAAAAATATTTTCAATAGATCCAACCTTAAATAAGTTTAAACCACAAAATTCCATATAATATAAAAATCAATATTATTAAAAATTTTGAAATAAAAGTGGTGGTGTCCTCTTGACTCCCAAAGTGATTGCTATCGGTGAGATATTAATAGATTTTGTTGCCTCTGAACCAGTTTCTTATATAGATACTCCAAGTTTCTTGAAGTGTTTCGGCGGCGCACCTATGAATACTATAGTGGGGGTGTCAAGGCTGGGGGTAAGCAGTGGGGTAATAACAGCTGTGGGAGATGATCCTTTTGGGAGATTCCTTACAGTAGAACTCCGGAAAAATAGAGTCGACGTTTCTCATGTTACAATTAAGAAGGGGAAAAGAACCACAATTACTTTTGTCGCAAATGATCCAGAAACTGGTGAAAGGAGTTTCCTTTTTTACAGGAAGCCGTGGAGTGGTGACACTGCAGACAGTTTACTCGAAATAAAAGATATTGATCAAAACTATGTTGCAGGTGCTAGTATTCTTCACATCTCAGGTTTTGCGCTCTCACAGAATCCTTGCCGGAACGCTATTTTTAGAGCTATGGATTACGCCGGAAAAGCGGGAGTTAGAATCTCATTCGACCCCACATTAAGATTGGATATGTGGGATTCCCTCAAGGTTTTAAGAAAAACATATGAAAAAGCACTAAAATCCTCAGACATAGCAACCTTTTCCAGAGAGGAGGCAGAGTATATTTTTCGAACCAATAACCCTGAGGAAGCAGCACATAAGGCACTAAGATACGGAATAAAAATAGTAGGAATCAAATTGGGAAATAAGGGATCCATAATAATGAATGATGGAGGCGAAAAAATCGAGTCACCAGCCTTTAAGGTTAAACCCATAGATACCACGGGAGCGGGAGACGGTTGGAACGCAGGTCTTCTTGTGGGACTAGTCAAGAAATGGGATTTAGAAAAATGTATTACAGTTGCAAACGCAATTGGGGCGCTAGTAGTTACAAAGAGGGGAGCTATTACTGCATTACCCGATAAGAAAGAACTTCTCAAATTTTTAAAAGAGAAAACCAAAAAGGACATTAAGATTTAGCTCGCATAAAAGATTTGAACTATTGTTTTGCTTTTTTTAGAATATAGTCTAGTAGTAGGTCGGCTATCGGTATTTTTGTTGCTTGGTATAAACCCTTCCAGGTGGCAGAGGAATTTACTTCAATTATTGTAGGTCCATTTGGGCTCTCAAGTATGTCCACGCCGGCGTATTCACAACCTAAAACCTTTGCAGCCTTGATACTGAGTTCTTCCAGTTCCGCTTCCAGTTTACAGGCTACTGGTTTTGCTCCTTGGTAAACGTTTGTTTTCCAAGAGTCGGATACTCGGTACATAGCTGCTACCACTTCTTCTCCAATTGTGAAGGCTCTAATGTCGCGATTTCCGTGGGGGACAAATTCCTGCATATAGATTACAAGATTAGAGAAAGCGAGGTTATTGAAAATTCTTGAGGCGGTTTCAATATCAGTGGCTCTGGTTATTCCTTTTCCCTGTGAACCAAATAGGGGCTTAACAACCACATCACCAATCTCTTTAAACACTTTTAATGCTTCAAACGCATCTTCCGTAACAAAGCAGCGAGGGGTGGGCAATCCTGCTTCCTCCAGAAGTGCTGATGCATAAAACTTGTCACTAGCCTTCTCTATCGCTGAGGGGGGATTGTATACTTTCATGCCTAAACGTTCTAATCTATGGAGCGCGTCCATTCTCAGTATTACTTGCTCTAATGATCCTAGATTAAAGCCTCTAAAAATAAGAGCATCCAAATCTAGAAGGTTTATGTTTTCGAAGGTGGCGGGAAAGTTAGCCGAGACGCCCAAGATTAGTTTTCTCATGGGAATAAGTACTATCTTAATATTTCTTCTCTCAGCTGCCTCTACTAGTTGGGGCACTGCAAATCCTTTTTCGCCTCCTTCCGTTAAGATGCCAATCATTTTTTCACCCTAAAAGAAATTATTTAGTTCAAACTTTTAAAGATTAATTTTAACAGCTTCGACTTCAATACTGCAAAGACTAAAAATAAAATTTACCAGAATAACATAATTTTTCCATTTTAAAAATAGGAATCCCATATTCTATACATCTATACGTTTGCTTAAAAAATGGGTTTTTATAATATGCAATATTGAGTAGCGGTTCTCGTAATTTTCTGCAATGTAATCTATTTTTTCTTCTAGGATTTTTTTCAATTTTTCAATTATCTTTAGTAAATTGTTTTGAGATTCCTTGAATTCCTTCATCCATTGGTGTTGACGAAACCCATTATGTAAGGTCCACTTCTCGTCTTGAATGTAGGAGCAGATTTCATTGAAAATGCTCATAGGTATCATTTTGTAATCTTCAATATATTCTGGATTTTTAATTTTTAGGAGATTTTCAAGTTCGTAGCTGTGTTTTCTTGAGAGTATTCGTCCAGTGTAAAAGTCCGAGCTATAAGAATCATAAAGTTTGGCTTCAATAACCTTGAGCTCCTGATCGTCTACTACTAGTTCCTGTCTTCTTTTTTTCAAAGCATCGCGAATAGAAAAGCGGAGAATCTTTCCCGCTTCCAAGTATAGATAAAAGTATTCTTTGAATTTTTCAGAAAAATCGAGAAGTAGATCCGTGATGTCCTTAGGAGTATTACGTCTAATACTTGGCGGTAGTTCTTCCCAAAAGGTCAACGGATTCTCTTTACGTACATCTATCTGCCCTGGAACTTGGTAAAATTTAATACTTTCCTGTATTTTTTCAATCGCATTAAGCAGGGGTTCATAGATTTCGATTTTATTTTTCATTGCCAGCTGGCCCTCTCTCTCTAACCCCTTAAAAAAGAAATCTAAAAGGAATACGATGATTCCCCCTAGGATTGCTCCCACAATAACGCTGAGGATTATTAGAAAATAGTTTACTCCAAAGTCCATCGGTTTCACTACGCATAACTTTGATATTTCTTATATTTAAATTAAATAAAAAACGCTGAAAAATATTTTTATCATTGATTATAAAAAAGTATAAATAATAATTTTAAATAATTCAAGAATCAATTCCTTAAAATTAGATCAATATTTTTCAGAAATGTAAAAGAATATTAATTAAGTACACTATTTACTAAAAATATTGGGAGAACAGCTTTTTTAACCAATATATCGTATGTTTTATAGAAAAATTTTATAATATGTTTTACTCAAATCTTAGTAGGATTCGGGAAGATACCATTTTGAAGGTGTAATACAATCATCAATTTCTAGATTTTGGTAGGTGGTGGGTCTTAAATTTGACAGTCGAATCTGTCCGAATTAGATTGGAGGACGAACTCACACTAATTAATCGTCTAATTTCTGAAGTTAGGCGGGATTTGAGAGAGGGACAGGATCACAATTTAAGCTCGATGCTGATTCGCTTGGAAAAGGCACGAGAACAATTAGTCCGAGCACTAATTTACGCTAACGAAGATTTTGAGATACTTCCCAAATGGCGAGACAACCCGGATTATATTTTCAATTTAAATCTCTTTATAAAATACTTAGAGCCAGAAAGATTTTTCCGGGAATTTAGCTTCGGAGATTTTAAGGCAGACTTGCTAATTTGGGATGGAACAACTTGGGGATTTCTGTGGATAGTTAACGAGCCTGAGGAGTGTTTTAGCTTAATTAAAAGCCTTTATGAATTTTTGGAAACAATAAAAGATTACAAAAAGGCGGATCCCATTATATACAAGCTCAAAGTTCATGAAAGAGAAGGTATACCTTTCAGAGTATTATTCTGTTTAACAAAGAATATTCCCATAAACCTTCTAGAGGAGGTTCAAAGTTTAGCTGAAGAGAATATCATTATGCAATTTTTTCTCCTAGATCTAGAAAAATTCCCTCACATGATTATTGAGCCCCTACTTTAAAAGCAAAAATTAACACATAGACCAAAACACACTCAAGTCAATTTTAAGACTTTTACCATTCTGGATTGAGAAAGAAGTGACTGTAGTTTAGCTTAAAAAATTACAATTTTTTAATGCTGGCTTTTGGTGAATAAATATTATATGTGCAAATTACTTAGCTCTCTATATAATTTCCATTAGTGATGAATCAACATTGAACATGGAGATACTGTTTTGGAAAAAGACTACAACATGATATTAACGGGTATCGGAGGAATGGGCGTTGTTCTTGCTTCAGATATATTAGCTATGGCTGCCCTCGAAGAGAGTCCAGAGAATAAGGTGAGAACTTCACAGCTTAAAGGTATGAGTCAACGCTCAGCCTCGGTGATTGTTCACCTGAGATTTGGTCCTAATGTTGATAGTCCACTAGTGGCTAAAGGTTCGGTTGACGCTCTTCTATCACTTGAATTGTCAGAGGGATTACGCTATATGGATTATCTGAATAAAAATTCCATTGCAATCATAAATACTGAAATTAATATCCCCCCTATTGCTCTACACGGGAAAAAGGTGGAGATAAACCAGTCTTTGTGTTATGGATGCGGGAACTGTATTGCCTACTGCCAAGTCAACTATTACTTCAAAGGCAATCACGATTTTCTTGTTCTTAGTAGCCCGGCTACAAGTGTGATTAGTGGAAAGTGTATTATTCAGGATTCTTGTACCGGGTGTGGTCAGTGCTTTTCTGTTTGTCCAAGATCAGCAAAGAAACTAATAGAAAACACTGCCTATCCAGAAATGAACCAGATTGCTAATTTATTGAAGGAAGTTACAAAAAATGTATTTATGGTATCGGCATCGGATCTGGTTAAGGACTTGGGAAATCCCAGAGTAGCAAATATTTTACTTCTGGGAATTTTATTAGGAACCGAAAAAGTACCTTTAAGTATCAAAACTGTTGAGTCATGCATTTCAAGGCTGGTTCCAGCCAACTTCTTGGATATTAATTTAAAGGCATTTCGGAAAGGTGTTGAAAAAGGACGAGAAATTTTATTCACATAACTTTAACTTAGCCCTATTTTTTAAACACGCATTTAAAATTTTGATTTATGCTAAAAGAATTGTTCACAAGTATTGTACCAAACTTATATCCTTGAATAGCAAAAAGAAAATGGGATGATTGAATGGTTAGACCGGTATTTGTTCAAGATTCACCGGGTACACGTGTAATTATATTGGGAAACGAAGCCCTAGCACGCGGAGCTCTTGAGGCAGGAGTAAGAGTTGCGGCAGGATACCCGGGAACCCCGGCAACAGAGATAATCGAAACCCTCGCCACCATATCCAAATATTATCCCGACATATATGTAGAGTGGTCGATAAATGAGAAGGTCGGTTTCGAAACTGCTTTTGCTGGCTCAATGTGTGGAGTACGATCGATTGCCTGCATGAAGCATGTTGGTTTAAATGTTGCTCTGGATAGTTTTGTAACCGCGAGTTATGCAGGGGCCAGAGGTGGCTTTGTTTTAGTTAGTGTGGATGATCCAGATTGTCACTCCAGTCAGAATGAACAGGATAATCGCCAATTGGCAAAACTCGCTTTTTGCCCGGTCTTTGAACCGGCAAACGCAAATGAAGCAAAAGAGATGATCAAATTCGCTTTTGATTTTTCAGAGCAGTACCAAACATTGGTAATGCTACGCAGCACCACCCGGTTAAGCCACTCTCAACAGGACGTCAAGCTCGGAGAGATACCTCAGATAAAAAAGGCGGGTAAATTTGACCACGATAAAAGCCGTTGGACCTTTCTACCGGTCAACGCAAGAATTCAGCGGAAAGTCATGCTTGAAAGAATGGAGAGAATAAGAGAAGCAGTTGAATCGAATCCCTTCAACAAGATGATGCTCAACGAAAATTCAAGAACCGGTATACTAGCGGCTGGTCTATCACACACATACGTAAGCGAATATCTTGAGAAAAACGATTTCATGAGAGAGGTTTCCTATCTGAAGCTGGCTACAACATTCCCACCTCCAAGAAAATTAATCGGCGAATTTGTGTCTAACTTGGATCGTATCTTGGTGGTGGAAGAACTTGAACCTTTTATCGAGGAATATGTTATCATGTACGCTAAAGAGTTCAATCCAGCTCTGGAAATAATCGGCAAAAAGCTATTACCTCAATTTGGGGAGTTGTCACCGGAAATTACCGCAGAAGCAATAAACAACTTCCTAGAGAAAAGGCAGCGTATCCCAACACAGAAACAAAAAATCCAAAACCAGCAAGAAATTAAAGCTCCACCCCGACCCCCGGTCCTGTGTCCAGGATGCCCGCACAGAGCCTTCTTTTACGCATTAAAGTTGGCAGAAAAACGAAGCAAAACAAAATTCATATACAGCTCGGATATAGGATGTTACACTCTGGGGTTTTATCCACCCTTAGAAACTATTGAAACTTGTTTGTGCATGGGAGCAAGCATAGGTATGGCTAATGGTTTTTCTAAGGCCGGGGAGGATAGTCCTATTTTTGCCATTTTGGGTGATTCAACATTTTTCCACGCAGGCGTCCCTGGGCTCATCAATCTTGTTTACAACGGTAGCAAGGTCATCGTTGTTGTTCTTGACAACGGTACCACCGCAATGACAGGGCATCAGCCCCACCCGGGAACTGGTTTCCGAATAGATGGCTCCCCGTCCCCCAAGATTCAAATTGAAAAAATTGCAGAAGGATGCGGAGTGAAATACATTAGGGTAACTGATCCTTACAATCTAAAAAACACCGTCGACACGATTTTGGAGGCGGTTTCGCTGCGGGACGGCCCAGCTCTAATTATTTCGCGTCAAGACTGCACCCTAGTCAGTCAGCGTAAAAAGAGAGAAGCCAATGATAAGATTATTCCCTACAAGATTGATAAAAATAAGTGTACCAAGTGCCGACTCTGCATCACCACCCTTGGTTGCCCAGCATTTCTCGTTAAAGGCGATGAAGTAGAGATTTCACAGAACCTCTGCTTCGGCTGCGCCATATGTCAAGACCTGTGTCCTGCTGAAGCCATACAGAAATCTGAGACAGAGTAGTTGGAAAATTAATATTAAAAAATAATTTTGTAAGAAGGTGATGTATTATTTATCAAAAGCAAGTATTTTATTTAGAGGTTTATCTTTTGTTGGTTATTTCTTAATATTTTTTTCAAAATAGTTATAGATGAAATCTACAATTTCTTTGGTAGGGGTTCCCGGCCCATATATTTCTGCTACTCCTAATTTCTTAAGTTCTTCGATTTCTTCCTTTAATACTATTGTACCCCCAGCAAGAATCAGCCGGTTTGATATTCCCCGTTCTTTCATCACTTCTAAGACCCGTGGTATAAGGGTCATATGTGCTCCGCTAAGAATTGAAAGACCGATAATAGTGGCATCCTCTTGTATGGCTGCTTCAACAATTTGTTCAGGAGTTTGGTGAAGCCCGGTGTATATTACTTCCATTCCTGCGTCCCTTAGCGCCATGGAAACTACTTTAGCACCTCTATCATGTCCGTCTAGACCCGGTTTAGCCATGAGAAATCGAATTTTCGGCTTTTTGGACATGATTATCACCATTTGAGATTTAATGTCTCCATCCTCTTTTAAATTATCGTTTCGATGAAAAAGAGGTCTAAACTCTTCCTTTTCTTAGCGATTTAAGGTGCTATTTAAGCTTAACTATAAGTTCAGTATTTGAAAATGAGTTTTTGGGGGTAGGGATACCCTTATAGTGGAGA
>NZ_JBRAKS010000098.1:0-11912 GCF_052745115.1 Candidatus Jordarchaeum sp. | reverse complement strand
TATAATGTTAAGCAATTCAACCCTTTAAAGCTATCACGCTAAGCCCGAAAATGTCGATTTGTAGAGAAACGAAGAAAAAGTTTATAAGTTGTGCGGGGTTTTCTTTGGTTGTGTAAGGGATTACTACTTTTGCGTTTTGTAAAATGAGTTTGTGATAATATGGAGTTGATTAGGTGGCATTTAGACTCCCTAAGATTGTAGATTCAATAAAATTTGGATTACTCTCACCAGACGAGATTAGAAGAATGTCGGTAACAAGAATAATAACTCCTGACACCTATGACGAAGACGGAGCACCAATAGACTCTGGACTAATGGATAGTAGACTAGGAACAATTGAACCTGGAAGACGATGCAAGACCTGTGGAAGTAGAGTGGGTGAATGTCAGGGGCATTTTGGTCATATTGAGTTGGCTCGCCCCGTGATTCACGAGGGATTCGCTAAGCTTCTTCAAAAAACTTTGAGAGCCACCTGTCGCTCTTGCTCACGCCTACTTTTGCCCGAAGATGAAATTAGAACTTTTAAAGAACAGATGGATGAGTATGAGAGAGAGACTGGAACTTTAAGTGATGTCATTGCGGCAGAGGTTATAAAAAGAGCCTCCAGAATCAGCACCTGTCCTCATTGTGGGGAAAAACAGCTTAAGATCCGTTTGGAGAAACCCACCACCTTTTATGAGGAGACCGATATCGGATCTATACGTTTAACCCCGAGCGATGTCCGGGATAGGTGTGAGCGAATTCCTGATGATGATGCTCGCCTAATAGGAATAAACCCCAAATATGCAAGACCAGAATGGATGGTTCTTACAGTGCTACCGGTGCCTCCAGTGGCTGTGCGTCCCAGCATTACTCTTGACTCGGGGGTTCGTTCTGAAGACGATCTTACACACAAACTTGTTGACGTTATTCGTATCAATCAACGTTTAAGAGAAAATATTGAGGCGGGGGCCCCCCAACTTATTGTTGAGGATCTATGGGAACTTCTTCAGTACCATGTTACTACTTATTTTGATAATGAAATGTCTGGAATACCTCCAGCAAGACACCGGTCGGGTAGAGCTCTGCGTACCCTTGCCCAGAGGCTTAAAGGAAAGGAAGGACGTTTCAGAAGTAATCTTTCTGGAAAAAGAGTTGACTTTTCCGCGAGAACCGTAATATCCCCCGATCCTAATCTCGGTATAAACGAAGTGGGGGTACCCTTAGAAATCGCAGAAATTCTGACAATACCTGAGAGGATAACCGAGTGGAACATAGAAGAAATGAAGGAATTAATCCCAAGAGGGCCCGAGAATCCACCCGGTGCAAACTATGTTATACGTAGCGATGGTAGAAGAATCGACCTACGCTTCGTAAAGGATCTTAAGGCTATCGCCGATACTTTGGAAATAGGATTTATTGTAGAGCGGCATCTCCGAGACGGAGATATTGTGCTGTTTAACCGGCAACCCTCACTACACAGAATGTCTATAATGGCTCACCAAGTGCGTGTTATGCCTTTCAAAACATTTAGATTAAATCTTTGTGTTTGTCCCCCGTATAACGCAGATTTTGATGGGGATGAAATGAATCTTCATGTACCTCAAGGTGAAGAAGCTCGTGCCGAGGCCTATGTACTAATGCGGGTTCAAGAAAATATTCTTAGTCCGCGTTATGGAGGCCCCATAATAGGAGGCATCCAAGACTTTATTTCTGCAGCTTATCTGCTCACAAAGAAAGATACCTTCTTTAACCGGAAGGACACATGCGACCTTCTGTTAGTAGCAGGCCGTACTAATCTTCCACCTCCTGCAATTAAAACCCCTGTAGAACTATGGACTGGAAAACAGATTTTCAGCATTCTCTTACCGAAAGACCTAAACCTTTCATTTAAATCTAAAATCTGTAAAAAATGTGACACATGCTTAAAGGAAAGTTGCCCACACGACCATTTTGTAATGGTTCGAAATGGAAACCTCATATCGGGTGTAATTGATAAGGCAGCATTCGGAGCGGGAGTACCTGAAAGCTTGTTTCACAGAATTGTGAAAGATTATGGAGCAGACCAAGCACGTGATTTCATTGACTCGATTACACGTATGTTAACGCTTCTAATAACCGCAAAAGGCTTCACAATGGGGATAGATGATGTGGACATAACAAAAGAAGCCCGCTCTCGTGTAAATGAAATTTTACAAGAATCTAAAGATAAAGTTAATGAATTAGTTGAAACATATAGACGAGGAGAACTTGAGAGTCTACCTGGTAGGACACTAGAAGAAACACTGGAAATGCTGATTATGCAGGAGCTTTCTAACGCTCGAGACAAAGCCGGTGATGTTGCAGGAGAATACCTCGGTATGCAAAATCATGCTGTAATAATGGCCAAAACGGGCGCAAGAGGATCATTACTAAACCTTGCACAGATGGCTGCTTGCGTCGGACAACAATCAGTGAGAGGAAGCAGAATACAAAGAGGCTATAGAGGTAGGACACTACCCCATTTTGAAGAAGGCGACTTGAGCGCTAGAGCAAGAGGCTTTGTTAGCTCAAGTTACCAGAACGGATTAAACCCCATCGAATTCTTCTTCCATGCCATGGGTGGCCGAGAAGGCTTAGTGGACACTGCTGTAAGAACCAGCACCAGCGGATACATGCAGAGAAGACTGATAAACGCCCTGCAAGATATCAAAGTCGAGTACGATCGAACTGTGAGAAACGCAGCGGGAAATATAATTCAATTCCAATATGGAGAAGATGGTGTGGATCCCTCAAAAAGTGACCACGGCAAATCAGTAAATATTGATGTAATAATTGAAAAAGTACTTAGCGAGGAAGAAGACACGTAGAATAAGTAATATCAATGGACCTTAAACAAAGGTATACTCGCCAATAACTGAAAAAATTATTATAAAAACGATAAGATAGTAATTTGAAACAAAATCACGTCACTATTTAAGAAAGAATTGCAAGCTTTAAAAAAATAGAGTGTGTTAAAATGGCAATTAACGAGATTTCGAATCAAATAGAAAAGTTAAGAAATGAGGGTGTTCTTCCCACTTCTCTGATAGATGAGCTTGAAAAGAATTTGAAAGCTAGAAGTGATTACGATAATTTGACCCTAAAAAAAGTTAAAAAAATAGTGGATGAAATTAAAAAAGCATATCTATCAGTTCTGGTAGAGCCTGAGGAGGCCGTAGGCACGGTTGCGGCTCAAAGTTTAGGGGAACCCGGCACACAGATGACGCTAAAAACATTCCACTATGCTGGTGTAGCCGAACTTAACGTCACATTAGGTTTACCCCGTTTAATAGAAATTGTTGATGCGAGACGTAACCCCGCAACGCCCATGATGACCATCCATTTAGATGATGAGCACCGTTATGATCTCGCAAAGGCAAGAGAAGTATCAAGACTAATTGAAACCACCAGAATAGAAAATGTAGCGCACAACGTTGAAATAGACCTCACCACTATGCAAATTGTAATTAATTTGGATCCCGAACTCATGGAAGACAAGGGTATCACGGTGGAAATGGCACTAGAAAAAGTAAAAAGCCTAAAAAAAGGAGAAGTCGACTTTGAAGACAACACGATTTTCCTCACGCCTGAATATGAGAGTCTAGCAGACCTACAAAAACTACTCGAAAAAACAAGAAGCCTAACCCTAAAGGGAGTAGTAGGTATTGAACGAGTGGTTATTAAAAAAGAGAGGGAGAAAAACGAATACGTCCTATATTCAGAGGGAACAAATCTCCCCGAAGTTCTACGCATCCCCGGCGTAGATGTTTCAAGAACCACTTCAAACCACATACACGAAGTGGCCCAAACACTCGGGGTAGAAGCTGCTAGAAACGCCATAATCGAAGAAGCAAGAAAAGTCCTAGACGAACAAGGACTCGACGTCGACATCCGCCACATAATGCTAGTAGCAGACCTAATGACCGTATCCGGAGACATAAGACAAATCGGACGCCACGGAATAAGCGGAGAAAAAGAAAGCGTACTCGCCAGAGCGGCATTCGAAGTAACCGTAAAACATTTAATAGAGGCCAGCGTTAAAGGTGAAGAAGACAGCCTAAGCGGCATAACCGAAAACGTCATAGTAGGCCAACTAATACCCGTAGGCACCGGAGCAATAGACCTATTAATGGGGCACTATCCAAAACAAGAAGACACGGAGGAAACATAATAAATGGACGTAGACAAAGCAATAAGCCTATCAATCAAAACCGGAAAAGTCACACTAGGCACCAAAAAAACACTAAAACAAATCAAACAAGGAAAAACCCAACTCATAATCATAGCAGCAAACTGCCCAAAAGAAATCCAAGAAGAAGTACTCTACTACGGCAAACTCTCAGAGATCCCAGTATACACATACAAAGGAACAAGCTGGGACCTCGGCTCAGTATGTGGAAGACCCCATATGGTAGCATGCATGTCAGTAGAGCAACCTGGAGACTCAAAAATACTAAAACTAAAAGACTAAAAGGAGGAATAAAATAAAAATGGCAAGCTATAGTGTAAAACTCACCTCAGAAGAACTCAGATACATCGCCCTATTCGAAAGCATAACCGGAGCAGTAGTAAAAGACTGCATTATAGACGAAGAAGAAGGAAGAATAGTATTCGTAATAAAATCAGGAGACATCGGCATGGCCATAGGGAGAAAAGGAACCAACATTAAGAGGGTCAGGGATTTCATAAAAAAACCGATTGATGTTGTAGAATACGCAGAAGACCCTGAAGACTTCATCCAGAACACTCTTGCCCCCGCTCGTGTAAAATCCATCCACGTAACCGAAAAAAGAGATGGACGAAAAGTAGCAGTCGTCAACGTAGACCCCAAAGACAAGGGAATAGCAATCGGGAAAAATGGTAAGAATGTTGCGCGTGCCCGTTTGTTGGCTCGTAGGCATTTCCAGATTGATGACGTGATAATTAGTTAAAAACTGGTAGCTGAACTAGTTTAATTCGTTAAAATAAGAAAGATTTTATTAATTTGTGTTTAATTTAATGTGCCCTTTTAGGTAATAATATATTCTAAAGGATTGTCTAATATTTTTGGTTTTAAATTTGTTTTATGTTGAGTGGATTAAAACGAGATTTGTAATTATTTTTATATATTAAGTAGTGGTACTCGATGTTGTTTTTGGATGTGTGATTTTTATCGGACTGATACCGCTATTCGCTCTTTTTCTTCTTTCTTTGATATTGCTGCGCTTTTGGTTTCGTTGTTGGCTGCAGCGATTAGTTCGTCTGCTAGACATTCTTCTACGGTTTTTTGGTTGCTGAAGGTTGATTTTCTTGCTGCGTTTGTTATGAATCGTAAGGCGAGGTCTACTCGTCTCATGGGGGCTACGTCTACTGCTTGGTGGTATACTATTCCGCCGTAGCTGATTCTTGTGGTTTCTTCTCTCGGTGCTGCGTTTTCCACGGCGTTGACTAGGATTTGTATGGGGTTTTGTCCGGTTTTTAGGTTAATGATTTCGAATGCCAGTTTGACTATGTTGGTGGCTTTAATTTTTTTGCCGCTGTTTCTTCCAGGGTTTTGCATCTTGTTGATTAGTCTCTCTACTATGGAGACGCGGGATTTCATGAATCTTCGGTGCTCATGCCGGCCGCCAGTGTGAGGAACGTATTTGGGTGTAATGTTGATATATCCTCTGAGTCCTATATCATGTACTTCAACATCGTCTGTAGACCATTTTTCAAATATTTTTGCTTCACTCATAGGTTTATAACCCCTTTTATCATGATGTAGAATTTATTGGTTCATTGTTAGAATTAACCTATTATTTAGGATGGTTTTGGAGATTTTTATCTTATTGGTTTCTCTTTTTTTCCAATTAGAAGGGCTTCCAGAGAAACTCCGTTTACCTTAATGACTTTCCATCTTACTCCCGGAAGGTCTCCGAAGGATCCGCCTCTGGCTCCACCTATTCCTGCTACGATAACTTCATCATGTTCGTCAACGAAGTTTAATGCTCCGTCGCCTGGTAGGAAAGCTGTGACCTGTTTGCCGTTTTTGATGAGTTGTACTCGGACGCATTTTCTGATGGCCGAGTTTGGCTGTTTGGATTCAATTCCCACTTTTTCGAGCACTATGGCCCGAGCCTGGGGCGCACCCTCTAGGGGGTCTGCCTTAACGTCTAGGCGTAGCATTCGGCGTTTATAGTACCTGTCTTTCCATCTGGCTTTTTTGCTTTTTGCTACGAGTGTCCGGCCTGCGAACTCGCCTTTGGGTGATTTTCCAACCATTAAATTCCCTCAGACTATTTCAAATCTTTGATGCAAGAACCAAGTAAACTAAAATATTTAAACCTTTTTTAATTGTTCGAATTTTTCAAAAACGCTCTTCAAAATTTAGTCTATGTAAATTTTTTTGGCTGAATTAATCTCTTCTTGGATAGAGTTGATGATTTTTTCTATGGATTTTATTTCATCTAATTTCGCTGTTGTTGCTGGTTTTTCTGGTACTGCTCTACAGCTTGTTACGCTGATGCTTGAAGCTTTATATGTTCCGATTTTTTTGCCGATTTCTTCTATTTCCAGTTTGTCTAATCCTATTAGGGGGCGGTATACTGGGAGATTAGTGGCTTCGTTTAATATCATTAGATTGTCTAGTGTTTGGCTTGCTACTTGACCTAGGCTTTCCCCTGTAACAATCCCTTTTGCTTTCTCTCTTTCTGCTAATGCGGTGGCTACTTTATAGAGTGCTCTTTTGCAGAGAATACAGGTCAGCTTGCGAGGTGTAAGTTTAATGATGTTTTCTAATGTTTTACCATGGGGAACAACGTAAATGTAAAATTTTTTGTGAGTGGCATATTCTCTCATAATTTTTATTACACTCAAGGCGCGATTAAGGGTGGATTGATCCGTAAATGGAGAATTATCAAAATATATGGGAATTACTTTGCATCCCCGTTTCATCATCAACCACATAGCAACTGGGCTGTCAATTCCTCCCGAGAAAAGGGAAACTATCTTTCCCTCGCTACCATAAGGTAATCCTCCAATTCCAGGAAAAACCTCGTAATAAATGTAAGCCTTTTTTTCTCTAACCTCGATGAAGATGCGTTTATCGGGTTTGGTTAGATTTACTGTAGTGTTAAGATTGCTAGTTTTTGCAAGAATCGCGGCTCCAACTTTTCTTTCAATATCAATAGATGTATAATCATGAGTACCAGTTCTTCTAGCCCTGACTGCAAAACTCTCTCTGGGTCTAATTAGCATTTCGGCTACTCTCTCTGAAAGACGTATTATTTCGTCAATGTCTGAGGATGTTTCCAGAACCGGGCTAGTGGAAACTATTCCAAAAACATTTGAGAGTGCTTCACATATTTCTCTGGGAAAATCGCATTTTAAAAAAATTCTACCCCTCTCCCTGATAATAGAATTATAAGGAATTTTTTTTCTGTTGAGCATCCACTTCATGTTACCAATCAAAATTTTTTCCATAAACCTCCTTACTGGGGCACTCTTTAGCGAAATTTCACCGTAACGTACAAGGACAACTTTTTCCCACTCTTTAAGAACTTCTATTGAAGATCCAACTAATTTATTTTGATGCATAATCTTATCACTCCAGTTAAAAGAAAAAATACCCAAAGTTCAGGGAAAATACGTCCTCAAAGATAACTTAATTATGATAAAAGGAAACAATTATATTTTAAATCATGCGGGGAAATGATAAAAAGCGGATGTCACTAACTCTTTTTCTTGAAATCTAAGCTTAAATCTAGTGCCTTTATGGAGTGAATGATGTAGCCCATAGATATAATGTCAACATCCAAAACCATGTATTTTTCAATGTTTTCGGGGGTAATTCCTCCCGATAATTCAATCAAAACCCTATCTCTTAAACCTCTCTCCTCTAGTAGACTAAGCGCCTTCTTTGCTTCCTCTGGAGACATATTATCAAACATAATAATATTTGCTCCCGCACTTGCTGCTTCTATGGCTTGATCTACATCCTCAACTTCTATCTCGATTTTTTTAGAGAAACTTGATTTAGACCGAGCTTGGTTCACTGCCTCCCTAACGCTGCCCACTATGCTTAAATGATTATCTTTAATAAGTATCATGTCGTCGAGTCGAAAGCGATGAGGATCTCCACCGCCCAAGGCGACAGCTCTCTTCTCAAAATATCTGAAACCAGGCGTTGTCTTACGGGTACAAGCTATTCTGAGTTTAGGATTAATTCTTTTAGCTAAATCCACAAGTTTAGCTGTCTCAGTTGCAATACCACTCATCCGCATCATTATATTCAAAACCGTACGCTCTGCTGAAAGGATGACCCTAGCTGAACCGGACAGCTCGGCTAAAGTTTGACCATTAGTAACCCTGTCTCCATCCTTAGCCAGTGGCTCAAAGTTCACATTTAAAAGTTCAAAAATAATACCTGCCTCGCATAAACCTGCAACCACTCCCTCTTTCTTAGAAATTATTCTAGCCTCAGCCACAGTATCCTCAGAGATGAGCGCGTTTGTAGTAATATCTCCAAATCCTATATCTTCTTCTAAAAATTCTAATAACTTTTTTTTCAATAAATTTTCCAAAACTGGGCGCCCCCCTCAATACTCATTTTTAGCTAATTGGTTTATGAGGATTATTACCGATTGAATTGCATCCAAATTTAAAATATTTTTCTGAACTTGTTTTATACGAGATTTATATCCCGTATGGTTTAGTATATTCTCCACGCTTTCTAATAGATTTTTTCTCGAGAGATTTTTTTGCTGAATAACTCGTGAAATGCCCATACGCTCAGCAGACTTAGAATTCTCCAAGTGCTCTGTGTGGGCGGGCGTGGGAATTAGAATCGACGGCTTACCATAATACATAGACTCAGCAAGACTATTATGTCCCGATCTGGATATTAGAAGATCACAAGCCTTAAGCAAAGAATATCTATCTGTGATCCAGTTATAAATACGCAAATTACCTTTCTTTACAAATTTATCTGGTTTATCCGGCTTGCCCAAAGTCATCACAATATTATACTTATCAGGAAACTTGCTAAAAATTTCCTCAAGCTTCATAGCAAGAAGTTCCTTCTCCTTCTTAGTCCCAGAAACCCCCACAAAAATGAGTGGTCGATCATCAAACCCCAGCTTACTTCTCAACTCACCTTTACTCGGGAGCAGGTGTGGAGGCTTTTCAATCACCTGACCTATGAATTCTACCTTACTCATAAGCTTATCCGGAACATCAAGATTAGATTGAAATATAGTGTATGGGGGTGGAAAATCGGGAACAAGAATCTTAGAACTCCTATTCCAAAACAAGTGAGTGGAGTAAAGAATAACCCACTCCGCAAAACGCTTTAGCCTCTGCTTAAACTGGCTCAGAGTCTTCTTATGAGGTACCAACATCTTAATCTGATGCAGTAACAAAATACATGGGATTCTCAATAACCAGCAAGCAAGAACCGTGGATAAGCGAGAATCAGAAACAGCCACACTTGGTTTAAACCTTCTCAAAAGCTTAATTTCACAAATCAACTGCCTCAAAAAAATCCAAACATACCTGGGCCATTGAATACTGGTTTTAAGCATCTCAATGGTCCCATCCGGGCTCTCAATAAGCCCCATTCTAGGTACACTAACTACAGGCATACCCGCCGCTTTAACAAAATCAATAGCATCACCATATGTTGAGAAAAGTACCTCGTCACCATTGTTAATAAGTCTCCTAGCAATAGGAACACAACGACCCGCATGTCCAAGCGCGAAGCCGTTTGGCGCAAAGTACACTCGCATATCAGAAGGCCTCCGTAAACCTCTATTCTGTTAGGGAACGCTCTTCTACTTCACCGTGAGGACTTTCTTCCTCGTAAATAATTCCTTTAAAAGAATAGATTTTGGTTTTTTTATCATACCATGAATCTGGTGGAAGACCGGCTTTAATACAACATTCGCATAAAAATTCTTCCTCGTCCCAGTTCCAATCCACCGGAACCTGTGGAAGTAACAAACCTTTATATGAACCCCTTTCCACCACCAAGCCATCCCTACCTACTTTAACCTTTTTAGGATAATCCTTAGGGTCTTTGACTTCAATCAAAACGGGCGGAGTCAAAACAGTAACTTCAACTACAATATTATCTAATTCCTCTTCCCGAACCGGGGGAAAGCGAGGATCCATGGTAGCAGCACTAATAGCAGACTCAATGACTGCTTGAGCCAAAGGAAAATGGGGTAAGGGGAATCCAATGCAGCCTCGTAGACGTTTATCACTTCCGGGAGAAACGGTGTTAAGGGTTACAAAAACACCGCTCTTCTCAAGCAGCCTTTCTGGAGTATCTTGAGGAACTTCAATCTTCACTTCCTCTTTAACATAGGTTTCAACAGCCCTACGCGCAAGTTTGACTAAAAATCGACCTTCTTCAAGAGTCATTCATATCAGTCCTCTTAAAACAAGACCCTAAAAATCCTTTACAAGGTTTATTTAAAACCTTCATTAACAACACTCATACAAAAATGTTTCCTCAATAATTACACCAATAAGAGCCATATGTTCAATGTTGACTCCTTTGAATGTTTGGCTTATTCATGGTGATGGCGTGACTTGCTTGTTTCCACATCCCTGTGTCCAAAATTTTCACATGAAGATGTTAAAAATCGGGTAATTGTGTGAAGTGAAAACTGGAAACGAGCTTTTCCAGCCATCCACCAAGACGTATCCAAACATCAAGGAGTTTTATTTGAACATATGGATAAGAGTACATAAATAAGAAATCCTGGCATTCTAAAAATTGGGTGGTTTGATTAGAAGGTTTAATATCTTCCAATTTTATTACCGACGGTTCTTAATCTTCTCAACAATTTGAATCATGGATCTCCACATGCGGCCCATCCAATAAACTTGGTTGCAATTGGAACATATCCAAAAGGAATCATAGGAATTCAAGGTATTCACTGGAACCTTATTCCTAATCTCCTCCTTTTTCACACCACGAATTAAACCATTACAGGCCGGGCAACGAGAACCATCAGGTGTAATTTTTAGGTCTAATCCAAAATCTCCTACAATTTCAGCAAACTGTTCGGTAAAAGAATTTTCCCGCAGTAATTTAACATTTAAACTATATGAAACAGCTCGCTTAAAAACTTCCAAATCTCGAGTTAGAAGAATAAAATTCTTTCTCAAACAAATATCTAATAACTCGTCGTCTTTAACCTTAGAAGAGTAGAAGGTATCATAACCAAGTAAACGGAGCCAGCGTGCAAGTCGTCCTAACATCGCGTCGCAAGCAAAATTTTTTTTACCACTAGAATTTGATTCCGGATTTACCCCCATTAGAAATCCTCCGATTTAATAAACAAAATAATTTGTAAAAACCTTAAGGATTAAAAGTACATATCACTCAAAAATATCTTTTGCCCCCTTCTTAAGAATCTTCAGGTTTAGTTGAGCGATATCTTCAGAAACCGTATCTCCCCGAACCATTTTTCTCTTACGTTGCCCTCTATATGGTGGGTGAAAACCGGGACCGCTACCTATAAAAACTCTTTTTCTCACGGGTCCGTGAATTCCCTTTCGCATCGGAAATCCATCCCTGTCACTTCCTCCCGTAATAAGAAACTCATATCCACCGAAACCTAGGGATCCCCCATCAACTTTCTGACCGAGGCGTGCATCAAATAAGGCACGAGCTTTTGTTTCATCGACCTCTATCTGAATTGAACGACCCTTTTCTGGATCTGAAATCACCAACTTAATTCCGGGCAAGTTCTATAACCTCCAATAGGTACAAAAAATACTAACAAGAACCCCTTTTAAACTATTCGCAAATAGCTTTCTGTAAATACTAATAATATTAAGTTAGGGTTCTACTCTATGTAGAAATTCATAGAATTACCTAGAGTTGGGGCTTCACAGTATCATGCGGCGGCCTCGCGAGTTCATCAGCCGCCCTCCACTCC
>NZ_JBRAKS010000097.1:0-11992 GCF_052745115.1 Candidatus Jordarchaeum sp. | reverse complement strand
TAGCCATATATGGTATTATTTAGTATTAAATCTTCCTACTGTTGTAAACCCTTTACTAATTTAATATTTTTATTTTTCCATCCTCTTTTATCAGATTTAATTTAATATGCTAAAAAACCGCTTTTTAAAATTTCATTTTTATTCTTAAATTGGCTATGGCGGCGAACCGGGGGATTCTCGCACTCTTTTCATCGTTGAGTGTATCGAACCCCGAACCCGTCAGGGTTCCACGGATTTGAAGTCCGGGGCAAGGGAATGGGCGGTGCTTCAATTTTGAGCACCTCCACCCCTGCTACGGTTCGCCAACTTTTTTTATTGTATTAAACTAATGGTTTTGGGTTATTTTGTTTTTCGCTGTTTGGCTCTTAGGATTGACCGACATCTTATTATAGTCTGAGTTTTGGTTTTTTTGTGAATATTAAAGTTTTTTCGCGAAAGTAGTTTGTGGAGTGTGTTTTTTTGAGTCTTGAAAGCTTGGCTGAGTCTATTAGAAGCTTTGAGGGTGTTACTAGAAAGAAGCCTATTTTTGATATTACTCGCTCTCTGAGTCAGACTCTGGATTTTTCTAGGATTGGTGTGGTGCGGTCTTTTGGTGAGGATTCCGCGATTCTCGACTTTGGGGGTGAGGATTATCTTTTGGCTGCGACTGATGGAATCTGGCATAAGCTTTTGTTGGCTGCGCCAGAGTTTGCGGGATACTGTTCTGTTCTGGTTAATGTTAATGATGTGGTGGTTAAGGGTGGTGTGCCTTTGGCTCTGTTGGATATGTTGAGTATTGGAGACATGGATTTAGCCCAGAAAATTATGGCCGGTATAGTCTTGGGCTGTAAAAAATTTGGGGTTCCTGTGGTTGGGGGGCACCTTCATCCCTTCTCTCCTACTTATTCGCTTTCTGTAACCGTTTTGGGACGTGTGCCTAAGAATGCGGTTATTTATAGTGATACTGCAGAGCCGGGCGATGTCATTATTGCTGCCGTTGATCTTAAGGGCAAGGTTCATGAAGAATTTACTTTAGCTTGGGATTCTACCTCTTGGAAAAATCCAGAGTATGTGGAGGAGAAATGCGAGGCTATGAGGAACATTGCTAGGAAAAGGTTGGCTTCTGCTGCTAAGGATATTAGTAATCCTGGACTTGTGGGAACCCTGGGCATGCTTCTTGAGGCCAGCCAAGTGGGTGGTAGTGTTAATGTTCTGTCTATTCCCAAACCTGCGGATATGGATTTGAAACAATGGGTTAGAATGTATCCCGGATTCGGTGTGGTTATGACCTCCAAACCGAATAAGGCTTCAAAGTGTCTCGAAATATTTAGCGGGGTGGGGGTTTCAGCGGAAATAATAGGAGAGGTTGATGCTTCGAAAAGACTTTTTATCACAGATGAAAATGACACATTTGAAGTTTTTAATTTTGAAAAGGATAGATTATCTGGAAAAATTTGGTAAGCAAAAAGAAAAAGAAAAGAATACTGTTAAATACTTCGTTTAAATGGTTCAATTTAATGATTAACTATTGGGGAAATACGATATGTCGAAGAAGAAAGATAAAGTAACGCCGAAGAAGAAGGCTGAATTGACAGAGAAGAAAGCTGAATTGATGCCACGGAAGATAGCTGAATTAACATGCAGTATAGCTTCATGCGGAGAAAAGGTTAAACGTTCCTTCTCATCGAAAAGTGTGGAGGCTGCGGTGCAAAAAGCCGGTCTTCAAATAGAGGGGTCTCCCAAAAGGATTCATCTCTGTGATAAGCATTACAAAGCAATTAAAAAGGAGCTGAAAAAAGAGAGGAAGGCAGAGAGAATGAGACACGGTCTTCCCTTCTAAGTTCTACCTATTTTTTATTCCCACTCTACTGTTGAGGGAGGTTTGTTTGTGATATCGTAGACTACCCTATTTATTCCTCTAACCTCATTTACTATTCTAGAGGCAATTCTTTCTAGTATGTCCCAGTCAATTTTTGCAAAGTTAGCAGTCATGGCGTCCTCGCTCTCTACGGCTCTCACCGCTATAACGTTCTCATAGGTTCTTGCATCCCCCATCACCCCGACGCTCTTAACTGGCAGCAGAACCGCGAAAGATTGCCATATACTATTTTTAAAATCCGATTTTTGAATCTCCTCCTGTATAATGGCGTCAGCCTCGCGGAGAATGCTGAGCTTCTCTTCTGTTACTTCACCTATTATTCTGACAGCTAAGCTGGGACCTGGGAAGGGTTGTCTCCAAATCACATCATCACCCAGTCCCAGCATTTTGCCTACTTTTCTAACCTCATCTTTATAGAGGGATGCTAGGGGCTCAACTAGTTTCAGTGTCATGCCCTCAGGGAGGGTTACGTTGTGGTGGGATTTTATTTTTGCAGTTGTTTTACCTGTAGCTGCCGACTCCACTCTATCCGGGTAAATGGTTCCTTGACCCAGATACTCGAATTTCCCGTGGATTTTTTCAAGCTCCTTAGCTTTCTTTTCAAAAATTCTTATAAAAGTGTCAGCAATTACTCTTCTCTTCTTCTCAGGATCGGTCACGCCTTTAAGTCCCTTGAGAAATTTTTCTCCAGCGTCAACGAAATGGATATGTTCCAGATTGAGCTGTTTAAATCCGTTAATGACTTCCTGTGCTTCGTTTTTCCTCAACAATCCGTTATCTACAAATACACAATGGAGATTTTTTCCCACAGCCTTATGGAGAAGAATAGCCGCAACTGTAGAATCAACTCCCCCACTCACCGCCATTATGACCCTTGATGCGCCTACTTTTTTCCTGATATTATTTGTCGTTTCTTCTATCCAGTTTTTCATTCCCCAAGTTGCTTCACTTCCACATATTATTTTTAAGAAGTTTTCCAGAATTTTGTTACCCTTCTCCGTGTGGCGTACCTCTATATGGAACTGAACGCCATAGATCTTATCTGTCGAGTTTCGGTAGGCTGCGATCGGGCAATTATCCGTATGACCTATTTTCTCAAATCCCGGTGGGAGCTCTAATACTTGGTCACCATGGCTCATCCAAACTATCTCAGTGTCTTCCAGACCTTGGAAAATATCTTCCCTATTTTCAACGTGGAGAACAGTTTTTCCATACTCTCTCCTTTCTAGTCTTTTTACAGCTCCTCCAAGGATATAGGGTATCAATTGGTGGCCGTAGCATATCCCTAAAATAGGAATCTTTCTCTCTTTACACCATGAAAAGAATTCTTTAGAAACAAGAGGACTATTCTTCTCGTACACACTGTTAGGTCCCCCTGAAAAAACAATTCCCTTAACTCCACTAATTTTTTCTAACTCCTCCAGCGGAGTATCATAACTCTTTATCTCTGAGTAGACACCTAGTTCACGAATTCTCCTTGAAATGAGATGAGTATATTGACCACCGAAATCTAATACAATTATGGTTTCTTTTTCCAAGGGTGAGAGTCGCTCCCAAAATTTTCAAGTAACTACTTGATTCTGTTTTAGTCTTTAGTACGTGGCAGTATTTTTAATTCTAGCGGAGTATAGGGAGACATTTTTATTAGCTGAAAAATAAGTGAATTATGAGGATTAAAAATATGTGGAGAGATTTGTAATGGATGTTTTTGAATCCATAAAAACGAGGAGAAGTACCAGACGTTATAAGCCTGAGAATGTTTCTGAAGACCAGGTGGAAAAACTTCTAGAAGCGGCGATCATGGCTCCCTCGGGAGGAAACATGCAACCCTGGGACTTCATAATCATTAGGGATGAGAACCAAAAGAAAGCCTTAGCTCGAGCTGCACTGGGCCAGTCATTCATCGCAACGGCTCCTGTTGTTATTGTGGTGTGTGCCAATAAACCACGAACAGCTAGAAGATACGGGGATAGAGGTGCAGAGTTCTACAGTCTTCAGGACACCGCTGCAGCTACACAAAATATACTACTCGCTGCAACAGCGATGGGACTAGCGGGATGCTGGGTTGGAGCGTTTAACGATGATGCAGTGTCGAATGTTCTAGGGCTTCCAAAAAATATTAGGCCGGTTGTGATATTGCCTATTGGTGTTCCCGGAGAATCGCCTAGGATGCCCCCACGCATACCACTAAAGGAAATCCTACATTACGAAAAATGGTAAGTTTACTAGTGCTGATTTATAGGTTGAGGTAGGAACCTATTTTAACATTCCATACTCTCTTAGAAAATTTTTATCTGATAGTGAGAGATTGCTTCCCAAAAAGTTTGTTCCCTCCGCGGTGAGTTCGATTGTTACCTGTCTTTCCCCGGATGAGAATATTTTTGCAAATCCTCTCTCCTTTAATTTTTTTAATGAGGATAAAATCATTTGTTCGAACTGTGTTTCACTAAGTGCAGCATCTCCGTCGGGTTTCTGAAAGTCTGAGACCCGTCTCAAAGCTTTTTGAAGAGAAGTTAAGGAGCGTTTACCAGAATCTGAAGGATTCGAATAAAGCCATAAAAGTATTAACCAGCAAATTAAGGAAAGATCGGGATCGATATCTACTAATTTACGAGCGATAATATCGATGGTCGGCATCAAAACACCTAAGAAAATACCATTAAAAATTCACAATAAACTTTTTGGTTCATGGATCGGGTATGTTAATCTAGCATAATTTTTTTGGAGTAAACTATTTTATTGTGTTATTATGGATTCCTTTGGAGTTAATTTGTTAATAATATTGTCTACCGGTATTCTGTGCATTTCAAATCCGAGCTTTCTGGGTTCTGCACCCATTAGCAAAGCTAATAGTTGGGATAGGTGAATAACCGGAAGCGGATAGTCCAACATTTCAACATCCAGCAGGTTTCCCTGATACTTATCGAGCACATTTAGGCAGTAGGGACATATAACAACTATGGCTTCTGCCACAGCCTCAGATATGCTGTCCAGCTTTTTCTGGGTCACAGCGTAAGATATTGTTTTGTGCACCGTTTGTTGTATGCCACCAAAACCACAGCACAATATTTTTTCGGTATACTCTATAGGCTCTCCTTTCAATTTCAGAATCATCTCTTCTATGAAGGAAGGATTTTCTACACTATCCAAACCCTTCTCCCCATCAACATGCGAGTAATGGCAGCCATAATGCACCGCTAGTTTCGTATCTCCCAGAGTCATAGTAGTTTTTCTTACTATCTCCCCAATTTTCTTGTAAAAAAAGTCCGCAATATGAATCACTTCAACATTTTCAAACTTTCTACCAATTTTTTTAAGAATCTTATTAACTTTAACACTTATAGCGGGGTCCTCCATCAAAGCCTCAGCCATATGAAAAGAGGAATAACACCCGTTACAATCCGTAATTACAAAAGGAGTTTTTTTAGAAATTATACTGGTGTTTCTTCCCACCAAACTTGCGAGCACAGTATCCGCATTTAAAGAATAAAACTCGGGAGTTCCACAACAAGTCTGATCATCACTCACAACAAAATCTACACCCAACTTTTCAAACACAAACCTAGTAGCAGCCTCTATCCCCGGATAAACATTATTAATAAAACAGCCCCTAAAATAGAAAAATGGGCCACCATCCGGAATCCTCCCGAGTCTCTCAACATTAACCATTAAAAACACCCTTCAATAGTTCTCAGAACTCTCCTTCAACTCTTTCACCCTCTCCTCCAGCTTCTCCAACCCCTGTTTAAAACCAGTCTCCTCCAAAATAACCTTTAACTCCCCCAATGCTTCATCAGATACCTCATATTTCTCCGGAAGACCCATATCTAACCTAGCTTCAGCCAATTCCCTTTCCGCTTTTTTAGGATCCAATCTAGCATAATCTCGAGGGCTAATCGATAACCCACTTTCCAATAGATTCTTACCCACACCACTCAAGATTTCTATTAAATCCCAACCATAACCCCTCTCCAAAGCCATCTTTCTCAGCCGAGAAATAATATAAGGAATACCTATTTTCCAAGGACATTTATTTGTACAGAAGAAACACTGAAAACAGTACCATATTTCCTTACTGCCTAGTACCTTCTCCTCCTCTCCCAGAGCCACATCGTAAATAATTTTTCTGAAATTAAAACTAGAATTCTTCGAACTGGGGCAGTCTCCTACGCACTCTCCGCAGGCGAAAGCATTGTTCGATGTTTTTGCTGTTGAGTCCTGCTACTTTGTCGAAGAATTTCCAGTTCCAGTTTTCAGAGTGTGGTGTTTCACTCTTGGATGTTGTCGTAGCATCACCTCCGGTTTTTTTGTTAGTATGCTTCTATATTTTTTTATTTTTTCTTATGGCTTTGCTAAATAAATGATTTGTAATCTTTTCTTTTTTTTCAGGGTACGGTGATATTTCTCATTTATAAATTTTGCATTAAAATTATTCGTTTATCTTCCATTTTCAACATTTTCCTCTAAGGCTCAAACCACTAGTTCCCATTCAGCACTTAGGTTATGTTTATTAGTGAAGGTAATAAAATACGGAAGTTTCTTGGTAACTATAATGAAGGTTTGGAGATGGGTGAATATTGCTTGAAGATTACCATATCATACTTGATGCGAAGGATTTGAAGATTTTTTTAGCTTGATAAGTAAGAATATATAAGGAATATGGTTAAACCAGCTTACACGTAAAACTTTTTATTGCCATAAGAGGAAATAGTCACCTACACAGATTGAACACTGGAAGCGTTGTTCAATATTTTTGCTGTCGGGTCCTGCTACTTTGTCGAAGAATTTTCAACTCCATGTTTCTGAGGATGATACTATTTTCTCATTTGTTGTCACTGTGCTACCTCCAGCTCTTTCTTCACGTGTTCTATGACTTTCTCTGTTTTTCCCTTCTCTGTGAGCATTCTTGTCTTCTTTTCTTTTAGTAGTTCTCTTGCTTTTTTAATGCTTTTAGATAGCTTGCCCCTCATTTCCGCTGTTAGTTCCGGAATTTTATCCTCGATGACTGGGGTTTCCTCTTCCTCTTCGTGCTGGATTTTTACTATGCGTATTTTGGGCACTTCTTCGGCTTTGCCTACCAGTTTCAGAAATGCTTGCTCCCACATTCTACTCCAGGGGGTTTCATTGGGCTTGGTGTAGCGAACATCTTTGCGGACAACCTCTATGATATCCTTTGGGCAGGCTTTTTCACATGCTCCGCAGAAACCGCAAAAGTCTTGGTTAAATGCTATTTTTTCAAATTTTTCTTTTTCTTCAAGTGTTTCGGGAATGTACCAAACCTTGGAGGGACAGATGTTTATACATGCCTTACAGCCTACAGGATCACACTTTTCTGGACTGTGTAGGCGTATCTCTCCTTCAAAGGCTTTAGTCACACTTATAGCATCTCGGGGACAAGCCGCTTTGCACCATCCGCAAGTTAAGCATTTCTCTCTATCTACTTTAATGTCTCCAGACCACTCTAACTCTTTAATCTCTCTTTTAACATCTGTTTTGCATTTGACCTTGATGGCTTCATCAGGGCAAATTTTTTCGCATAGCCCGCAGTAGTCACACTCGTCTTCAACTACTCTAATATCATATCCTGGTGTTGGATTGTTGGGGGTTACATCTCTCCAGCTAATCTCTATGGCATTGCATAGTCTCTCACAGAGTCCGCAGTAGGTACACTTGTCTTTATCTATGGTGATTTCTCCCTCTATTTTTCCCGGCTCCTCCTCGTATATAACCAGATCCTCTTTTTTAGGAATTTTAAGTTCTGCGGTAATGGATTTATTAGGGCAGACGTGTTCGCAAAGCAGGCAAGGGACACATTTTTCTTTGTCTATTTCGATGTCTTTAACAAACTGAGGGTAGTCTGGATTTTCTTGGATATATTCATCATCCATTTTCAGTTTCATGGCTTTGGTTAGGCAAACCGCTGAACATAGTCCACAGTAGCTGCACTCGTTTTGATCAACCATCACCTTAGGGGCATCAATCTCCCCCATGGCTATCTCTGGTATCGGACCCATCTCTATACAGTCACAAGGACAAACCAGCTTACACAAACCACAGCCCGAGCATCGGGAAGAATCATAGTCCAGTGTTTTTTTCAGTTTTTCTGTGTTCCACTTGAAAATCAGTCTGTCGCCCTCAACATCCATTGTAATTTCTAATTCTACTTGTTCACTCAAAATTTATCATCCCTACTCTTTTAGAAAAATCCTCAATTATGATTGTGGGTTTAGTTGAGCGGCATATCGTTTACCTATTAGTTTATGGCCGGTTTGATGTACATAGTCTTGGTGTGGTTTTCGTATACTGTTTTTACCCTTTTTCAAGGGAACGGTATTTCCTCTCATTTATAAACTTTCCACTTAAAATATCCGCATCTCTGCACTTGGGTTTACAAATATATTATGTTTTAAGAATTTGGCTGTACTGTTCTTGTGGTAATTTTGGGTTTTTTTAAAGGATCTATTATCGTAGTGGTTGTCCTGATTTCTTGGTTAGGTTTTCATTCAGTGTTTTTATTTGTGGTTGTTTTGATGTATTGTCTTCTGCGTTTTCCATACTAATTCATATAAATTTTCTTCGTATTATTCTCGGAGATTTTATTTACCCTTAAATTTTGGTTCTCTTTTTTCAAAAAGCGCTCTAATACCCTCTTGGAAATCCTCACTCTCTAGTTGAGTTTTAATGTAAGTATTAAATTCTCTTCTGGCTCGTCTGGCAGTGGTATCCATTATTTTATAATGCCCATACTTGATTGATTTTAACGATAGTGGAGCATTCCTCTTCAATATATTAGCGAATCTGGTGGCTTCTTCTACTAGATTCTTTTTTGGAACAACTTTGTTCACTAAACCCACCTCATAGGCTCTTTGGGCGCTCATTGGTTCCCCTGTTAAATAAAATTCAAGCCCTACTTTGAATGGCATATAGGGCGTGTACTCAAGAACTGTCCCTACTATGCCCACCCTTGGTTCATAAAAAATAAATTCGGTGTCCTCAGCGGCAATTGTTATATCGGTACCATGTATTGCCACACCAAACCCGCTGCCGATAACTCGTCCATGTACCGCTCCCACAATTGGCTTAAATATTTCTGTACCATTCGCTGGAAATGCTAGGGCAAGGTACTCCAAAAGTCCTGTTTCAGTTAAATCTGCACCATAGCAGAAATCATCACCATTAGCTTTTAGAACAGCCACTCTAACTTCAGGATCTTCTTCGAATCTTTTCCAAGATTTACCTAATTCAATGCATAAATCTTTATTCAAACGGTTTTCACGTTCAGGGCGATTTAAAGTTATATATGCAATATTATCCTTTACTTCATAAAGAACTATATCATCTTTACTCATTTTTCCTTCCTCCTAACGAATATATTTTTACATAATTATATCAAGTAGTATTTAAATTTTAGTTAAAGTTACTTTCTTGATTAAAATTTTTTTATCTTTTAGAAAAATAATATTTAGAGAATTTGGAGATAAAATATTGGATGGGGGAAACCTCACATAGATTTTTCTAAAAGTTCTGAACCGATAGTGGGTAAACTACGTAGCTCCTCTGTGAATTCTTTTATCACATTGGCGAACTTTTTGCCCTCTGATGCTGAGGTGCTCTCTAGCCTTAGCCTTTTTGGATTAATTCCTATTGATTTGAGCATTTCCTTTAGAACATCTATTCTGCGCTGGGTTTTCAGGAACCCCGTCCGAAAGTGGCAGTCTTGGGGATAACATCCCATTATGAGTACACCATCCGCCCCTTTCTCAAAGGCTTCAAGCACAAACTGCGGGTTCACTCTTCCGCTGCACATGACCCAGATAGGTCTAACATTGGTGGGATATCTAACCTTGTTTAACCCTGCGGTGTCTGCAGCCTCGTATGCGCAATAATTACAGAGAAAAGCTATTATGAGCGGATACTCTTTTTTCTCCTCCAGGGTGGCGTCTATTTGACTCGTTATTTGTGCATCTGTGGATATTGGGATTTGTAGTGCTCCCGATGGGCACGCCGCTGCGCACGCTCCACATCCCTCACATCCCACCGCGCTGATGGTTACTCCCTCCTTGTCAACTGAGATTGCTCCTCGGTCACACGCGGTAGCGCATATGCCACATTTAAAGCATTCTTCAGGATCTAAAACCGGAACATAGGGTTCGATTTCCACCTCACCCTTTGAAAGCAAGCCGGCAACCTTTGCCGCCGCCGCTCCGGCTTGAGAGACACTATCTTGTATATCTTTGGGGCCCTGGGCGCATCCTACAACATAGATTCCCGGTATCTGGGTTTCAACCGGTCTTAGTTTAGGATGGCGTTCCAGAATAAAACCATCGCTGCTTAGGGGAACCAGAATATTTTCTAGAAGCTTTTCTTGATCATTCGGGGGGGATAAACCAACAGATAGAACAACTAGATCTGCTTCAACCTCTACTGGTTTTCCTCTTAAGGTGTCCTCTGCTCTGACAATGAGGTTCTTGGTTTTCGGCTTCTCGAGTATCTTGCTTACTCTACCTCTTATGAATCGGATTCTATACTCACTCATAGCTTCTTGGTAAGCCTCTTCAAACCCTTTACCAAAAGTTCTCATATCCTGATAAAACACATAGACTTCAGAATCTAGAACATGATCCTTAACTTCCTTGGCTTCTTTCACGGCGTAGGTGCAACAAACCCGAGAGCAATAGGATTTTCCAACACTTTCATCCCGGGAACCCACACACTGCACAAAGACTATTCTCTTAGGGATTGCGCCATCCGATGGTCTTACAACATCTCCCAAGGTGGGTCCAGAGGCACAAAACATTCTCTCCAGTTCTAAACTGGTGACTACATTATCAAATCTCCCATAACCATAATTGTCCTTGACTACGGGATCGAAGGGATCAAACCCAGTGGCAATAATTATTGCTCCGAATGTGTTCTCAATTATCTCCTCTTTCTGGTTTAGATCCACTGCCTCCCGGCTACAAACCGCTTCACAGCTTCGACAACCCACACAATGCTCTGGATCAATGGTATAAACAGTGGGTGTGGCCTGGGGAAAAGGCATGTATACCGCTTTTCTCATCCCTAATCCGCAATCAAACTCATTTGGGACCTCTATTGGACAAAAATCAGCGCAGATTCCGCAGCCGGTACATTCCTCCTCCTTTATGTATCTGGGCTTTTTTCTTATTCGTACTTTGAAATTGCCTATCCAACCAGATACGCTCTCAATTTCCGCGTATGTGATTAGTTTAATGTTGGGATGTCTGTTTGCTTCCACCATTAGGGGAGCTAGTATACATATGCTACAGTCATGATAGGGAAAAACCTTGTCTAGTTGTGCCATGTGTCCCCCGATACTGGGATTCTTTTCAACTAGGTAAACCTCGTTTCCCATTTCTGCCATATTAATGGAAGCGGTTATTCCCGCCACCCCTCCTCCTATCACCAGAACTCTTTTTTCTACGGGCACTGTGTGTTTTGGCTGTGGTTTCATGAGCCTGGCTCTTTCAATGGCCATTTTTATAAGGTCTTCCGCTTTACCCGTGGCCCTTTTATTAGCTCCTTTGTGTACCCATGAACACTGTTCTCTTATATTGGCAATTACTAATAAATACTTGTTTAGTCCGGCTTCCTCTAGGGTTTCGCGGAAGAGTTTTTCGTGTAGTTTGGGTGTGCAGGATGCGACAACCACCCTCTCGAGATGCTCTTCCTTTATTTTGTCAGTTATGATTTTAAGGCCGGGATCAGAACACATGTAGGTGTAAGCTTCAACGTAAACATTCGGCATTTTTTTAATGGATTCAACAAGATCGGGTATGTTAACTACTCCCGCAATGTTTGATCCGCAGTGGCATATGAATACTCCGACCTTGGGTTTTTCAGACATTACGTTTTACGCCTTCCTGGAAACTAAGGGGGCGGTGCTAGAAAAAGAAATTCGCAACCCTAACTCATTCTTCCAAAGAACGGTAATAACCCTCATTTATAAATTTTCCACCAAACTTATCCGCACAATCCTAGCAAAAAGTAAAAAATAGAAATTTTTCAAATTATTTTTAGCTCTAATAACTCTTAAAAATAAGTAAAAAATCAATTTCGCCATATGTTCAGACAAAGCTCCTGTTGTATAGTTTTTTGTTCTCTTCTATGATT
>NZ_JBRAKS010000096.1:0-12116 GCF_052745115.1 Candidatus Jordarchaeum sp. | reverse complement strand
GGGAATTAAACACGGGGAAAGCCTTCCCCGGGGACAAATTTTTCTGAAAAGTTTTTGAATCCAATCAAAGAGAAACAAGCAGTAATTGATAAAAAACGAAAAACCTCAAAATATTCGTAAAGGATGCGGAAAGAGGGCTAAAATATTTAATATAATACTTTATTATAAACAAGAGGTTTCAACATGTATAATCGAGAAGAAATCATCGATAAGGGGCTTGAAATCGTCGAAAATAACCTAGCTAGTGATGAAACAATTCTTTTCTATGACTTCTGTGTCAAGGCCCGCATAAAGGTGACTCCAGTAACAGAAGCTTTAGCAGTGACAGAGGGAATCCCGGGTTTACTGGCATTTACAAACCATAACATTTTCTTTGTCCAAAAATCGGGACTAATAAAATCAACATATGAAATAGCAGTAAAAATTCCACTGGAGCAAATATCCCATTTAGACACCTCAGGTTTACTGATGAAAAGCCTAAAAATTACTGTTGGCACCTGGGAGGAGGAAACCGATCATGTATTTTTGAATTTTAAGAGTGTGAAAGATAAGGAGAAAAAAATTGAAAAAATAAAAACAGAGTTAGAGGAAATTATCCATAAGAAAAAGGAGATGGAAAAGAAGAATCTACAGATGTGATAATCTGTGAATACTGCGAAGAGAGAAACCCAAAACAAATGAAAAATGTGAAAACTGCAAAGCGGTATTAAAAACAAGCTGTTCACAATATTTTTGGGTTAATTGGACGCTGCCTCCTAAACTATTTTTGCATTGAAAAACTTATGGTTTTCATGTTTTGTCTAAGACGCTGAGGCGTATTAAAGTTTATTATCTATTACTAATCTTTAGTACCTGCTGATAGTATTTTTTTCCCGGAATGTGGGTGAGAGTAATTTGGTGGAATGTTTTTTTGGGCGTCTGTACCATTTCCAGCATTCCCTCCACTAATACCTCTTCGTCCTTTCTGACCTGCATTTTATACTCTTCAACATAGTTTACTATTCTTTCAATGTTATCAACCCTATCCCCTTTTAGAAATTCTAAGACATCTATCGGATAGATTGCGGGCATAAAAAAGGAGTTCTTGTCATCTTTTATGATGGCTTTTGCCCGAATCCACCCTACATTGGTTATTCGGGTGTCTGGATGATACTCGTTTTCTATTTCATTCCAAGCCCTAACCGGTTCAAACTCTATCTTAACCCTTCTTTCCAGTTCCTTTGAGTCATGAACCGCATAGATAAACTTCCTCTTCTCATACCACGCATACTCTTTCAGCGTATAATTTTCAAACCGCCAGTTTTTTTGCTCTGCTCTCTCATCAAAAAAATCAAACTCGTTCTTCAAAACCCCATCTCTATCACTGTAAAAATCATTCAGAACATCCACAAGCTCCCGAACCTTTTCTCGACCATAAATAATGTAATCTAAATCACTATATTTCAAGTTGTAAAAACCATGTAGTAAAGAGCCAAAGACACCGAAGTCCGAGGGCTTGAGTCTTGAGTGATAAAAAATTAGATCCAGAACCTTTCTTAAAGCTTTCATTAAATTATCTTTGGGTTCTTTTCCCAAAATTTCTGCTAGTTTCAGGTTCGGCCTTCTGAGTTCTGCCATTTGATCCTCTCTTATCCCCACTAATAGGCGTTGGAGTGGTTCATAGAAAATCTGGTATTGATAACATTTTTCTTGAACGAATCGGAGGCCTCCGTCCGCATAGAACTTGTAATATTTTAAGGGGAACCCGTTACGGACTGCTTTGGGTTCCGGCGCTTGGTAAATTGTTTCTGGAGCATACTCCACATCGCATATGCAGGCATTGGGGGGATGATTATAGCCGTAAACTCGGAATATGATTCCCTCGGGGGACACCGGAGCATCCTTATCTCTTACTTTAAGAACCATATTTAGATCTCGCCTCCTCAAAAAAAAATTTCTGAGTACATTAATGGGTCAAATCAAGAAAATACTGTGGTATTACTTATTTTTATTAAAGGCAATTATTTCGGTAACTTGTTTATAGGCCACAGATATTCTTCTCCTTTTCCCGATCCCAAAACGATTCGATAATCAATTTTATCTGGCGAGCTTAAATCCTCTACTTTCTCTAGCAAACCCTTAACTTTTATTTTCTCGCCAACTCTTGCAAAGTCTCGGAATTGTCCAATCATACTCACAACTCTACGGGGATTTTCTTCCCTCTTTATTTGTTTCGACTCACAGTCTCCAACTTCGTATATAGAAGGCCGAAACATTGACTCATTATTGTTTACCACTTGACAAACCGCTTCCACAGACTTTACTGCTTCGTACTTAAATTGCCCAAATCTCTCAGTTATTTCCTCTATTTTTCGCGTGGCATTAATCACGAATCGAGTACTCTTATACAAACCTCTATTCTGCCTTATGGGATCAAACTCGTCTAATTCTAGAATTTGAACTTCTCCTTTTAAGGCTAAACTGTGAAAAGCTTCCTTGACCCTTCTGAAGTTCTCTGATCCATAAACCGAGATGTCTATGTCGCTCTGATAGTTGTGCATCTGAAGAGAAATAGAACCATGGATACCCAAATCATCATAGGATACACCAGAATCCCTCGAGAGTATTTTAATAATTTCAAGCGCCTTTTTTTCAAGTTCATCAGGATCCTTTTTTTCTAGAAGAAATTTTAAGCGGTCGTTTGGAACATAAATAGTTTTTATACGATTTTTAGGAACGGTAACCAGCTCCTTGCCAATATAGGGATTAAAGTAAACGGCATCCGGTATAATTTTTTTCAAAGAAGAGATAAAAGAATCATAAATTTTAGGGGAATACAGCTTCTCCGGCCTTACCAGGGGAACACCCCCCAGCTCCCACTCAAAGGAAAGCCAAGGAACATCAAAACGGTTTTGCAACTCTTTCGGAATATACTTGATAAAAGCAATTACCCTATCTTCTGGATGCACATATCCCATGGTGTAAAAAATGAAACCCTCTTTAGTAACAATAGCGTCACCGTCTCGAGGTACCCAATCAGAGATTTTCACTATTCACCACACTCTTTATCCTTTTGATGAATTCGCTTTCAACCTCCTCGGGACTAAGATTTTTCTCCACCGCTTCCCTCACAAAGCTCTTTCTTAGAAAGCTTACACGTCGAGCTAAAGACTTATCGCCGCTCTCAGCCATAATTTTTCCAACGATGCTACGGGTAATACGATCAATTTCCTCGGATTTACCCGAATTATAATATGAGGACTTGACCTTAACCTTTTTCCGAGACTTCATATCCCTAATTTTTTGGTGAATATTTTTCACCGCATCTTCTAACTGGATTTTGGATGTGTCTATGTAAGCGATTGGTTGATCCCACTTGTACTTTTTACCGGGAATATCGAATCTATCATGTATTCTTTGGATAACCTCGGGTGGTATAGGTTCCCCACGTTCTTTATTCCACTTTAATGCATAATCAATTGGGGCATGAACGTATACTATAGCATATTCTACTTTGTTCCTCTTCGCGATTTCTATCAAGTCCCGTCGCATTGCATTGTAATAGTTGGTATCATCGCTGATTACATTCTTGCCCTTTTTAAGCAGGAAATCTATTAAATGCAGTGTTATCTCTCTTATGAATGCTTCGCGTTCAGGTTCAAAACTCTCCTCGTGTGCAGGAATTAGGTGGCGAATGTCATCGGAACCTACAACAAATGTGGAGCCATCATTTCCCTCAAGTTCAATAGCCAATCTTCTCGCAATTAGAGTCTTACCAATACTGGGTATACCACAGAAGATTACCAGCAAGGTTCTGCAACACCATTTGAATTATTTCGCTAACTTCACTTAAGGTTATTTTTCCAACAGATTATAAAAGTAATCTGCCCAAAATTTAGTTATAGTTTTACGTATAAATCAAATGTACGATATCAAACAAACTATAAATTGAATCAAGAACCCAAAAAATGGAAAAATTCTCTTTTAATGATTAACCATATATTTAATAGGTCTGATTACAATTTTTACCTCAAATATCTCGACTTTTTGGAGGTTACGACTTGAAGGTTCCTGTGGCCTTAACAATCGCAGGCTCTGATTCCAGCGGAGGAGCAGGAATACAGGCGGATCTCAAAACATTCGCAGCGCTCGGTGTTCATGGAACATGCGCAATCACAGCTATTACAGCTCAAAACACACTCTATGTGCGAGACATCATTTCCATTCCCCCAGAAATGGTAATGGCCCAAATCGATGTTATCACAGACGATATAGAAGTAGACGCCACCAAAACCGGAATGCTTTATGAACCAGAAATCATAGAACTGGTCTGCAACGAACATAATGAACACGGTTTCCCTTTGGTTGTAGATCCAGTAATCTGGGCGGGTTCAGGCGACAGACTGGTCACTCCCGCTGCTGAAAAGAAAATAATAAAATCACTTATCCCAATATCCCTTGTCGTCACACCCAATGTTACCGAAGCCGCGGTGATAGCTGACACCATGATAAACTCGGTACATGAAATGGAGGAGGCTGCCCGGGCCATATCTACCCTGGGTCCAGAGGTTGTGGTTATTAAGGGAGGACACCTGGAGGCAACTGGTGACACAGTTGTGGATGTAATGGTTCACGCAGGGGAGATAACACAATTCAAAAAGTCCAGAGTTGAGGAACCAGGCACACATGGAAGTGGATGCAGCTTTTCCTCCGCTATTGCAGCGTATATTGCCAAAGGTTATGAGCCTATAGAGGCGGTTTCACACGCGGAAAAGTTTATTGAGGTGGCGGTTGGGAATCCGATTATGATAGGGGGAGGAAGAAAACCGGTCAACCCCATTTTCTGGCTTGAAATCGATGCAGAGAGATGGAGAGTACTAAAAGATTTAGATGAAGCGGTAAAAAGGATAGAAACTGCGGATTACTTTGGAGAGTTCATTCCAGAGGTGAGAACAAATATAGGAATGGCCATACCCACCGCTAAAAGTGTGGATGATGTCGCCGCGGTGGATGGTAGAATAATGAATCATCACGGACAAGCAAAGCCTTTGGGAGCCATTAGATTCGGGACTTCAAGCCACATTGCAAGAACAATACTCACAATAATGGAGCATGACCCGTCTATAAGGGCCGCAATCAACATAAAATATTCCGAGGAAATAATCAAGGCCTGTATGGAGCTTGATCTAATCGTTTCCACCTTCGACAGAACTGAAGAACCAGAAGAGGTAAAAAAACAGGAAGGAAGAAGTCTACCGTGGGGAATCAATAGAGCTATCACTTCTATTGGCAAAGTCCCAGATATCATATTTGACCGAGGTGGAATCGGTAAGGAGGCCATGATCCGGATATTTGCACACACAGCCAAAGAAGCAGTAGAAAAAACAATTAGAATAATACAGAAAACAAAAAAGAAGTAACCAACAATTAATCCCAACTATTTAAATAAAAAAATTTGTAATAAAACATTTAAGTACCACTAAAGATTAATTTTCAGTTTAAAACATGGAAGACACAACTTAACCCTGGTGCTATCAATGTACTTTACATTAACTTTTATAGTTGTAAGCACGGTTATTATTAGTTTACTTTCCCTAGTAGGAATAGTAACTTTAGCACTTAACAAATCTTTATTAGACAAAATTCTCTTCTTCTTAATCGCATTCGCTGCCGGGGCCCTAATGGGAGGAGCCTTCTTCCACATCTTACCAGAATCGGTAGAACACACAGAACCATTAAATTTCGCGATTTTACTGATAGTGGGCTTCTCAATCTTCTTTTTATTGGAGCGAGTTATTTATTGGCGTCACTGCCACGAAGGTGTTTGCGATGTACACCCATTTACCTACCTAAACCTTTTCGGCGACGGAATCCACAACTTTATAGATGGTGTGCTTATAGCAGCAAGTTACATGCTGGATATAAATCTGGGAATAGTTATCACTCTAGCAGTTATTGCGCACGAGATACCTCAAGAAATAGGTGATTACGGGATACTGGTTTATGGTGGCTTTGAAAGACTTAAAGCACTGGGCTATAATCTTCTTACCGCCTTAACAGCTATTATTGGCGCACTTATTACTTATTTTGTATTACAGAGCAGCGTAGTATTTGGAGGTTATACCAGTTTCGTATATTCCATTCTGCCCTTCGCTGCCGGAGGTTTCATATACATAGCGAGTTCCGACCTAATCCCAGAACTCCACAAGGAACAAAATATTAAAAGATCAATAGCCTCCATAGTTTTTTTCCTAATAGGAATTATATTATTATTAGGGATAAAATACGCTTTTGCTTAATTTCCATAATTTTTTCTTTTTAGACATGAATCAGTGTTCCTGCTTCGCCTTTTAGCGCCTTTTCTCCCAATTCCAATAAGGAGATAATTACTTTTTTACCCCCATTGGTTACGAATTTCATGGCGGCTTCGATTTTAGGCTTCATACTTCCCCGTTCAAATTGTCCTTGCTCCAGATACTCTCTTGCCTGAACAATACTCATCTCTTTAAGAAATTTTTGATTCGGTTTTCTAAAATTAATAGCAACCCCCTCAATGTTCGTGAGGATTAGGAAGGTTTCTGCTCCGATGCTTGTTGCCAACCTTTCCCCCGTTAAATCCTTGTCTATCACCGCTTCAACACCTTGAAGTGAACCATCCTCTTTTTCAAAAACAGGTATACCCCCTCCTCCGGCCGCGATGACCACAACTCCCTCCCCATATAATCTTTTTATGGTATCAATTTCCACAATAGATTTTGGTTTGGGTGAAGGCACCACCCTTCTGAATCCTCGACCCGCATCATCCCTAAGAATCCACCCTCTCTCATCCATCAGTTTTTCAGCTTCCCAGTGAGTATAAAAGGGCCCTACAAATTTCTCAGGGTTTCCAAAAGCTGGGTCATTCTTATCTACCAATACTTGGGTTACAAAAGTAATAACCGGAATATTTAGTCCCTCTCGTCTTAGCTCGTTCCACATAGCCTGTTGAATCATGTAACCAATCATACCCTGACTCTCTGCCCCCAGCACATCCAGAGTCATAGGTGGTAAGATGTCAGCACACCTCTCATTTCTAATCAAAATATCTCCTATCTGAGGCCCATTTCCATGAGTTATTATAATTTTGTATCCTTCCTTAATCATCCGAACAAGGTACTTAGCGGTTCTCCTAACATTCTCAAACTGTTCCTCAGCAGTCCCTCTATCCGTGTACTTGAGGATAGCGTTACCTCCAAGAGCCACACACACCTTCTCCAACACAAACACCCTCAAAATTTAGATTCAATCAATAAACATGTTTTCTCTCAATTAGAGTTAAATATAATTCTAGATTAGGTGGTATATTTCATCACAGTAATTCTTATATCTTGCCCTATTGAGATTTGTTTTGAGGGTTACTATTGACAAAAGACACCACCAAAAGCCTGAGCGAGCAAATTAAATCCTATTTCCCCTACGACCCCTACCCTCAGCAAGAGAGGTACATGAGGGATGTTGCCTTACTTGTTGAGAGGGGTGGTATAGGCTTTCTTGAGGCCCCCACCGGTTTTGGCAAAACCATTGCTATACTAGCAGCCACCGTTGGTACCCCCTACCGCGTTTTTTACTATTCAAGAACCCATGCTCAGATGAGACAAGTAGCTTACGAGCTGGAAAAGATTAACGAGCTCGGACATAACATAACCGGAGTGGTCAGAGGATCCCGGATACAACTCTGTCTCGACGAGAATTTAAGACGCACCAATGATCACCTTTACACCAGCGAAATCTGCCTATCCCGAATCAGAAGCTTCGAAGAAGATAAAAGCCTCGTGGAAATCGCCTTCTCTAAACCAGAGGTCAGCCTCACAAGTCACGAACGCTTACCCACTGGAATGGATCTATACTGTAAATCCGAAATTGGAGAATTAGAAATACCCTCCATCATTCCAAAAGATGCGCCTACACTAGCCAGCGTGGAGAACCTACTACAGTACGGTTTAGAGCACAGCATCTGCCCCTACTACCTTGCGAGACTGCTTGCCCACATATACAAGGTAGTGATAGGTGCATACAACTATTTATTTATCGATGCTAATTACCAGAACCAGATAGTGGTTTTGGATGAAGCACACAACATGGAAGATTTCCTAAAAGATACAGTTTCTTTCATCCTCTCGCGAATGACTGTTGAGCAAGCCTTGGATGAAATAAAGGAAGTTAAACGTCCCTGGGCTTCCGATATAGAAGAGTTTTTAGCATTCCTTCTCCGATTCTTCAACCACGCCGATCTTAAAGATGAAGAACTACTAACGAAGGAACTAATCCTCTCTGAGATGAATGAACACGGAGTAACAAGAGAGAGAATAAAAAACTTCCTCGACAACTGGCCCATAATCCTAAACGTACAACGCGAACTAATAGCGGCACGCGGCAGAATAATCATACTTGACAGGCTGCGAACCTACTGGATATACAATTTCTTTGAAAACTTTCTACAATCCGGTGAAGAGTTCTACGTTGGGGTCTGGAACCTGAGATACAAGAACAACCCCCAACTGGAATGGCTATGTCTGGAACCCAAAATAGCCTTCGACCAAATTCTAGGCGAGAATCCTAGAACCGTGATACTAACCAGTGGCACACTTTCACCCCTCAAAGGAACCTCGAAAAGACTAGGACTGGAAGAACCATTTCTCCAGAGTTACCCCACAATAATCCCAGAAGAAAACATTCTGATACTCAGCATAAGCCGAGGATTAAACAAAAAACCACTCACCACCAAGTTCGAGCTACGCAAGGACAAAGAAACCCTACTCGACTACGGAAAAACCCTCATAGAACTGATAAAAAATATTCCAAACGGAACCATAGTGTTCTTCCCATCATATGAACTCATGGAAAACATGCTTGACCTATGGGAAAAGCACAAAATACTAGACGATTTGAAGGCACCAGCCTTCTTCGAAGCCAGGGGAAGCAAACCAGTTCTAGCAGACATCTATTCAAAGGAGGCCTCAAAAAACAAAGCAGCACTCTTCGCAGTGGTGAGAGGAAAACTCAGCGAAGGACAAAATTTCCCCGACGAAACCGGACGCGCCGCAATAATTGTGGGAATACCTTACCCCAATATTAAAGATCCCCGGATAAAAGCTCAGAGAGAGTATTATGAGAAGAAACAAAAAGGAATGGGAAGCACCTGGTACTTAGATCAGGCTTTCAACGCGGTGAACCAATCCTTGGGAAGAGTTTGGAGACATAAAAGCGACTACGCCATCGGAATACTCCTTGACAGCAGATACACCTATCGCACAAGCCAGAGCAGACTAGCATCATGGCTCGCCCAAAGAACAATGCCCATAAGCTCCCATTCACCATTCGTAACCATAGAAAAAATAATCCAAGATTTCTTCCAACAATAATCCTTCTAAAACTAAATTCGTCCTAATCACTTATTGTAACCTATTCCATTTCCACAGCAAACCGCTTATTAAATAAATCATTTCCAAATTAGCACCAAAAAATTATTAATGCGAATTGTCGCCTTTTATAAGATTTAAGGGTGATGAAATGCATACAATAGAAGAGATAATAGAGCCTTCAACCATAGCTATAGTTGGTAGCGCAAGGAGAAACGAATTCTACTTCCTAAGATCGCTTGTGGCAGCAGGCTTCAAGGGAGCAATTTATCCGGTTAATCCCCACGTCCCAGCTGCATACGGTTTAAAATTCTATAAAAGCCTGTCAGAAATCCCGGACAAGATTGACTATGTTATTTGCGCTGTTAAGGCTAAATACGTTCCTGGCGTTGTAAAGGAATGTGTAAAAATGGGGGTCAAGGCTATTAACATATTCTCATCGGGATTCGGAGAGAGCGGAACAGAAGAGGGAAAACTACTTGAGAAAGAAATACTGGAAATAGCAAAAGAGGGAGGAGTCAGAATCCTCGGCCCCAACTGTATGGGAATCTACTATCCAGAACACGGTCTATCCTTCCGAACAGATCTGAGGCGTAAAAGGGGTCCAGTAGGCTTTGTGAGCCAGAGTGGAGGCCACGCCATAAGCTTCTCCCTAGCGGGAAACGATGCCGGTCTTTTCTTTAGCAAGGTTTTCAGTTTTGGAAACGGCATTGACATCACGGCCACAGAATTAATAGAATTCCTAACAAGGGATGAGAAAACTAAAATAATTACGGTCTATGTGGAGGGAGTCAAAGACGGAGCTAAGTTTATGAGGGCGATTAAGGAGGCGGCGCTAGAGAAGCCTGTAATCATCTGGAAGGGTGGAAAAACCGAGGCAGGAAGCCGAGCGGCCGCATCACACACCGGCTCCATCGCTGGCTCACCGGAAATTCTGGAAGCAGTTTTTACCCAAACAAATGTTGTCACAGTAGAGAGCTTTGACGAATTGTTAGATACCTCTCTTGCTTTTGCTTACTGCCCCCACGTTTACGAAAACCGCGTGGGCCTGATAAGTATAAGTGGAGGCTCGGGTGTAACGAATTCTGACGCCTGCATAAAAATGGGGCTTAGGGTGCCCCAGTTATCTGAAGAAACTAGGAAGAAGCTGGGCTCCGTTATTCTGGGTGCTGGAACCAGTGTGAAGAATCCAGTTGACCTAGCGGGATCCTACCTTAACCCCGACGTGGTGGCGACAACTGTGGAGACCCTAGGCGATGAGCCCTACCTTGATTCCCTCATATTTGAGGTACAGGTACACTATCCCTCATTCTTTGCGAAATTTATTGATACCCCTGAACTAGCAGCTATGATCTACAAAACCATATCAGACTGCTGTAAAAAAGTAGTTGAGAAAAACAAGAAACCGGTCTTAATCGCTATCCCGCCAATAGGCTACCATGAGGCTGTGAGAGTAGCCAGAGATATGTTCCTAGAAGCAAATCTACCAGTCTTTCCCAGCGTAGACCGAGCAGCAAAAGCCTTAGCCGATATGTACAAGTACTACAAGAAAAGTCAAAGATTACATGAGCTTGAAAAACAAGGATTGCTTCAAGCTGCAGTATAAATTATAATCTACCATCAAATAGAATAAAAGTATATATCATAGAAACAACTAAACTATATAAAGATGCGTATCCTTATTATTTTCTCCCTATACTTGTTTTAATACAATCATAAATCTTTCACTCATCGGTAGAAAGTAATCTTTATCAAAAAATAGGAGAATGAAAAAATATTATTTAGACGGCTTGGTGGCTAGGAAAATCCTTGTCCAGAGAGTTGACACCACTAGTAGCATCCCGAAGCCCACTAGCGAAAGTATGACGAAGAACTCAAAACCATTGAGAACTGCACTAGTCATGCTGGCACTCATAGGATAAATAAAGGCTATTAATAACGCCTCCCAAAAAGAGGCTAACCGGATAAAGTAAATTATACCCACGAGAACGAGTATAGTAAAGATCGTCCCATCAACTATGCTCAGAGCCCCCGTAACTATAGCGAAATCACTCCATTTAACCAAACCCCCTATACGCAGGGTCGCGACACCCAGTATAATTAGCACCACACCTAGAACGGCGAGTCCCATCCAAGTATACAGGAGCTGTGGAATGCGTATCGGTGTAAATATCGTAGAACCATATATTCTCAAAAAGTTATATACGATTGTTGTCTGGAATACTCCGCCTACAAGGAGTAGAATCCCCGCAAGCGATGCTCCAATAAAGCTGCACGCAAAGAATAGCGAGCCTCCAACTCTTCTTTTTAGGATGACCGTAGCACCGAAGGCCGAAAACTTGGATCCACTATAGAACTGAAAACCTAGACCGACCATAATCCCGAAGACTATTAATAGCCCCACAAATATAATTGATGTCATAACAGACAGGTTGACTGAAGTAGGGTAGGGCACTATTAAGCTGAGGATGATGCCATTATAAATAGATGAGCCAAAGAAGGGGATAGGAAAACCCGCTATAAAGTTTACAATGACTGCATAGTTCATTAGATCCGCCATAAAAATTATGAGAGTCGCAATCCATGCAATGCCTGCAAGCGATGTTGCGATGCCTAGTAAGCCTCCTATGATACCCTTTGTATTTGTTTCATTATACATTTTCGAACCTCTTACCCATTAGTATAATAACCGTTGTCCGAAACTTACCCATTTAGGACACCGCCTAAATGGTGTTCGGT
>NZ_JBRAKS010000095.1:0-12128 GCF_052745115.1 Candidatus Jordarchaeum sp. | reverse complement strand
ATCTGGTCAGCCCCCTCTCGGACTGAAGCGAAAAGCTTTTTCATAGCAAAATATATAAAAAATTTACAAAACCTAGAAAATAATTTCACAACCAGAGCTATATTAAACTAAAATAATTACACAATAGTTACATAAATATTTCAGCAAAACGCTTCTCAAATAAATCCTGACAATAATCTTAGAGATGTTGCCAATGAGTAGATTCCTAAGGAAAATTTTGGGGATAGGTGAACCGAGAGAATATCAGATTGTGAAGGTTAGAATTAAGAAAGAGGTTGTGGAGGGAGTTCTGGAAGCCTGTAGAAACGTTCACCCTCGAGAATTCATCGGCCTTCTACGAGCAGAAAAAGATGTAATTACCGAAATAATTTTGGCTCCAGCAAGTGTTTATGGTAACGGACTAGCACAGTTTCACCCCCACATGTTACCATTCGATTTCTCCATTGTAGGAAGCATTCATTCACATCCTTCCGGCTCGGGCAGACCCTCAATGCAGGATATTAATTCTATGTTTAATTTCGGTTTTATTCATATTATTGTAACATTTCCCTATCGCACCTATCAAGACCTACATACTTATGACAAAAAGGGCAAACCTATTCAATCAGAAATAGTAGAATAGGTAATCTTGCCAAATACATAAATAAGCCTAGATTTTAGAACTGTTAAGTAAGATCACACCTTCCACCAAAAAGTATTTGAGTTTTGTTTTTTGATATAAAAAGTTAAGCACAATAAATTAAAGCAAAGAAAAATGTAATATGAAAAAGTATGGTTATTAAAAAATATCTTTAAACAGGACTATTATTCCATTCATGAGGTGAAAATTTTGTGTAAGTTTTGTTATAAGCACGGCGACGGTAAGAGATGGTACCTGAATGAGAGAAACCTTTCCGTAAAACTGGCAAAAGAACTAGGATACGAACAATGGGAACTGGATCACTGGAAACTAATCGACAAAGTCTATGGAGATGCAGCGAAAATGTTGGCAGATGTTATCAATGACCCCAATCTACTGGAACCCACAAAAAAGATGATAGAAGACATGATACAAAAAGACGAAGGCCGAGAACGAGTATTCCCCGAAGGCCACATGGGGCAAGTAATCACCCTCGAAGAAGCAAAAAAGATCGTGGAAATCGCCGGAGATGTTTACAGAGTCATGTGCCCCTGTCGCCGCATGAACCGAAACGAGAAAGTATACACCTGTATGCCATTAGGATTACACGGAGAGACCGTGGAGGGATACGTAGACCATGCACCCAAAGGGGTAGAAAGACTAACCGTGGAGGAAGGGAAAGCATTCCTAGACGAATGTGACGAAAAAGGACTGGTTCACACAATCGCCGGAACACCACTCCCACTAGCATTCGCAATGTGCAACTGCCAATACCCTGAATGCATAGCCCTAAGACCAAGAATAGACTTCGACATAAAACACTTCCTGAAAGGACACTACGTGGCAGACATAGACGTAGACAAATGCATAGGATGCGGCAAATGCGTGACCCGGTGCCAATTCGGAGCAGTAAACCTCCAAGTCACACTAGGTAAAGCCCACATTAACCAGTTCAAGTGCTTCGGATGCGGAGTATGTAGAGCCGAGTGCCCCGAAGAAGCAATTACACTAATACCAAGAGAAAGCATCCCAACACTAAGGGAGGAGTGGTAAATGGCAGCAAAAGTAAAAGTTCACTGGCTTATAGATAAATGCCCCAAACCACAAGACTGCGGAAAATGTTTGGAAGTCTGCCCCAGCACGGTTTTCGTCCTAGTCGCAACCGACAGAGAACGCTACAAAGAACCAGAAAACTGGGTGATCATACCCTCATTTGAACTCTTCTGCACAACATGCAACAAATGCATCGATATCTGCCCCAAAGACGCAATCAAAATAGAAATAAAAGAAGCTGAATAAAAAACAAATCAAGTTTAAACACCTCTTCTTATTTTTATTTATACAAATTAACTACAATATTATAAGCTAACCATACTAAATCATCAAAATTTATTAAACCAAACCACCAGTTTTACCCACTCTCTATGGTAAACAGAAAACAAAATAAAGGAGAAACACGCAAAAAAAAGAAAAATAAAAAATCAGGGAAAAAAATGGCAAAACAGAAATACCAAGTATATCGATACCGCTGGGTATCACTACTAGCATACACACTAGTTTTCTTCATTGGAGGACCTTTATGGATTGGCTTTGCTCCGATTAGTTCTACTTTAAGGCAGGCATTCTTCCTTACTGGTGTAAGTGATATGGCTATCACCCTTCTAGTTATCGGTCCCATGGCAGTGGAAATCGTTGCATCTTTTCCTGTGGGCATTCTTGTGGATAGGAAAGGCTGGAAGTTTGCCACCGGTCTAGGTGCAGTAATTATGACCGCAGTAGCCATAATTAGGTTAATATCACCAGATATTACTTGGCTTCTTATTTTCCAGCTTTTCTTGGGGATCGCATTTGCACTAATGTATGTGAGCCTCGCAAAACTAGCTGTAACCTGGTTCCCTAGAAGAGAAGGAGCTTTCGCCCAAGGTCTAGGATTGATAGCTAGTAACGGAGGGAATATGGCAGGACTAGTTCTCACACCACTCCTAATAGCCTTCTTTGGTGCATATAATCCTTCAGCAAGCCTGCAAAACACTATGATACTATATGCAATCGCCACAACGATTATAACTATCATATTCTTCCTCATAGCACGAGCAGCACCGCCCGTACCTCCAGAACCCTTAGAAGAAACAAAACAAGTACCCTTGAAGGAAGGGCTGTCAAGAATAGCAGGGGCTAGAGACTTTTGGCTACTAGGAATCGCGTTTGCAATTGGATTCGGTGCATATCTTAGTATTGCGGACTATATTGAGCGTATGGCTTGGTCGAATGTGGGTCTGCTTCAGAAGTTTACTGAGTTGTATGTTGCTTTACATCATCCAGAGTGGTTCTTTGTGTTTGTTGATATGGAGCAGTCTTTCGGTGGTTTGGCTTCGGGACTCGTTCTTTTGTCTGGTATTATTGGTACTATTGTGATCACGAGGATTTCGGATAAGCTTGGTCGTAGGAAGCTGTTTCTTTTCTTGGCGGTATTGATTTGTACTCCCGCTTTGTTCCTTATGGGCATGACTTCAGGTGAGACTCTGCTCATCGCGGGTGCGCTTTTCGGTTTCTTCCTAATCTCTGTTCAGCCTTTGGTCTTCGAGTCTGTGATTGAGATTAAGGCAATAGGACCGATGATAACTGGATTGGCATTGGGCATTATTCTTACGCTGGGTCACATTGGTAGTGTTATTTGGCCTTTAATTTTCGGGATCCTCCAAACAGGTTCTGGTTCTTATCTTTTTGCGGAGCTGTTCTATTATTGGACGATTCTTCCAAACTACTGGGGAAACGTTTTAGCGTTTCCGCTATACTTCTACTTCTTTACCGCTCCACCTTTGATTCAGTTGCCTGGTACTTTCTTTGGACCTACACTGTTTTTGGTTCTTAGTGCGGCATTGGCAGTTATACTGGTAGCATTACTAAAAGAGGTCAAATAGAATCTTCGAAAACAGTGGATTTCCTTTCCCCCCTATTTTTTATTTTTTTTACTGTTTTTAAGTAGATTTTTGGGTTTTGGGAATAACTTTTTTAATTGTTTTCAGTTTATTGTTGGTTTGATTTTTTTGAATTTTTATGGGGGAGGTGGCAGGTTACTCATTTTTTAGTAGCAACTCTTATATGTGTGTATGAGTGTATTTCCATCGAAATTATGGTGGCCTAAACATGCCTTCAGACACTATACGCAATGCGGTAAAGAGTTTATCTAAGGGAGAATTTATCCTTATCTATGATAAGGAAGGCAGAGAGGAAGAAGTGGATCTGGTGAAGCTTGCAGAGAAGGTTAGACCTGAAGATGTTTACAGAATGAGATACGATGCTGGTGGCCTTATCTGTGTTGCGGTGCATCCAGAGATTTGGCATCGCTGGGAGTTACCCTTTCTCCATGACCTGTTTAGAACCTGTTATAGTAATTATGGTGTGCTAGCAGAATTAATCCCTAATGATATTCCCTATGATGAGAAGTCTGCTTTCTCAGTCACTGTTAATCATAGGAAAACATTTACCGGAGTAACCGATGTGGATCGAGCCCTAACTATTAGAGAGCTGGGATTATTGGGGAGAAATACGTACCAGGGTAACAGTGATAATAATTGGAAGGAGGAGTTAGGCAGGAACTTCCGGTCTCCGGGCCATGTGCACTTGTTGCTAGCTACTGATGGTTTATTGAAGAATCGGCAGGGGCATACCGAGTTAACGGTCTCCTTGGCAGAAATTGGCAATTTAAATCCGGTAACGGTTCTCTGTGAGATGCTAGACGGAAAAACAGGGAAGGCTCTCTCAATTAATGAAGCGAAAAAATACGCTAAAAAGTACGATTTGGTTTATGTTAGTGGTGAAGAAATAATCGAAGAGTACGCAAAGAGGGCTGGGAATGACTAAGGTAAATGTTGGGGTCACAGACACCACATTTGCACGTTACGATATGGCTAAGATAGCGATAAAAGAGATGGAAGATAACACCTCAAAGGTTAACATAGTAAGGTACACTGTTCCCGGAGTGAAAGACTTACCGGTTGCCTCAAAGAAGTTGATTGAGGAGCATGGCTGCGAAATAGTACTCGCCCTGGGAATGCCTGGTCCAGAACCCATAGACAAACAGTGTGCACATCAAGCCTCACTGGGCATAATAGGAACACAGATACTGACCAACAAGCACATCATCGAGTGCTTCGTTTACGAGGACGAGGCTGAAACAACAGAAGAGCTCATAGCAATGTGCGAAGACCGGGCCCGAAAACACGCCCGAAACGTGCTAAGATTATTATTTGATAGGGAGTGGTTGACGAGACACGCAGGGCAGGGGTTAAGACAGGGCCACCCGGATGCGGGACCTCTAAAACCGTAAGTGAGGAATTATTATGGATGAAAAAGTGAGACTGGGTATTGTGGTTGGAGAGTTTAATTACGACATAACTTATCTGATGCTCCAGAGAGCACTCGACCATGCTGAGTTTCTAGGAGCCACGGTGGAGAAAGTAATGAAGGTGCCTGGATCTTTTGATATGCCTCTTGCAATTAAGAAGCTTCTTGAAATGGAGAATGTTGATGCAGTGGTCACAATCGGTGCCATTCTTAAAGGAGACACAGACCACGATCAGGTGGTGGCTCAGCACGCAGCACGAAAGATGATGGATCTTGCTTTAGAATATAGTAAACCGGTTGCTCTGGGTGTATCAGGACCGGGAATGACGCGGGGTGAAGCAACGGAGAGAATTGAGGAATATGCAAAGAGATCCGTGGAAGCTGCGGTAAAAATGGTTAGACGTCTCAAATAGTAAAAGTAGGTGTTTGTGGCGTAGAAGGCGGATATATATGATTCAATTAACTTTGATACAGCTTGACAATTACGGCCCTTGGACTGAACTCCTAGGTGAAGACCGTGAATCTGACTTGCAAATAATGCAGGCGGATATTTATGCGGATCTTCAGAGGATGTTCGCCCTGAGAAGGGGGTTGGTTTTTTTTAATCGTTTCGATAATATGATTGCTGTATCGAATGGTGTTTCTGTTAAGGATCATGAGATGATTCTGAGAAGTGTGGGTCGAAGATATCCGGTTTCTATTAGTATGGGTATAGGTTCCGCTGAATCGCCCTTTGACGCTCAGGTATTAGCTACAAAAGCTCTTCAGGAGATTGGTAGTGCCCAATCTGAAACTAGGAAGTCAATCATAGCGCATAGAACTAATGATAATGGGGAACAGGAGTACGTTCAGATCGCGCATATAGATATTAATGGGTTTACGCTGCGTGTGACGGATCGTGAATCAGCTTATCAGAGTACCTATGTGGTTTATTCTTCTACGGCTATCCTTATGAGGATGTTTGCAGACAAGGGGGCTTTGCTTTTCTTCAATGGTGGCGATAACTTTGTGTCGGTATGTAACGGCTTAAAAAAGAGTGACTTCAAAGAGATATTTGACCGATTCGAGACTAGCATGAATCTGAAGCTCAAAGCGGGAATCGGTTTTGGTAGAACCGCCCTCGACGCACTGTCAAGAGCCAACGAAGGCTTGTCTCTGATAAGGGAGAAGAAAACTGATGAGGTAATCATCCTCAAAGAAGAGATGCTTTAAACCATGTCCTACACCATTTACACGGATTTCTGTCTAGCAGGAAGAAAACTAGACTTACTGGAAGAGGCTTATATCACTATTTCAAGTGAAGGGTACTTTGAAAAAGTTTCAAGTGAAGCTCCGAAATCCCAAATTTATTCCGATTTTGAGGATTGTCTGATTCTTCCCACGTTCATAAATGCTCATACTCATGTGGGAGACTCTTTTGCCAAAGAGATGGGTTACCAGTATTCCATAGAGGAAGTGGTTGAATCACCTCACGGTTTAAAGCATAGGCTTTTGGCAGACGCTTCCAAGGATGAGTTAATCTCAGGAATTCGAGATGCTTGTTTAGAGATGTTATCTTCTGGCACATCTATGTTCGCCGATTTTAGAGAAGGCGGATTGCTTGGAATGCAGCTTCTGGACAGGGTAATAAAGGATTTACCAATTAAAGCGGTAAGGCTTGGTCGACCAAACCAAGAAACAACCTTGGAAGAGTTGATTCCCATTGTTGATGGAGTTGGGCTAACTTCTACGAATAATTATACCGATGAGGAGTTAAAAGAGATTTCATCAAAATGTAAGAAGAACAATAAGATTGTCGCGGTGCATGTCTCAGAAACCGAAAACGAAAAAAAAATTAGCTATGAAAAATTCGGCTATTCCGACGTTAAGAGAGCTTTAGACGTTTTAGAGGCAGATGTTTTGGTGCACCTGACTCACGCAGACCAAGAGGACATGCAATTATTGAAAGGTAGAGAAGTGGTATGCTGTCCGCGGGCAAATGCTTACTTCGGTGTGGGATTTCCTCCTGTAGAAGAACTGGTGAATGCGGGAACAAGGGTTTGTCTAGGAACTGACAATGTCATGGCCAACTCTTTAGACCTTTTTAGAGAAATGGAATTTTTAGGAAAGACCCTTAGAGGAAGGCACGGTAAAAACGCGTTGCACTCTAAGAAAATCATCGAAATGATTACCGTCAATCCCGCTGATTTATTCAATTTAAGTTCAGGATGGATAGAAGAGGGACGATGCGCCGACTTTATTGTTTTGAACCTGGACGCACCCAATATGAGACCGGTCCATGATATTTATCATTCAGTGGTACACCGAGCAAAACCTGAAAACATTGATTTTGTTTACATTAAAGGCAAAAAAGTTTTTGAGAGAGAGCATATCTGAGAGGAACTGACTTGAAAAAACCTTACGTTATACTTAGTGCAGCCATGAGTGTAGACGGAAAAATAGCAACCCATAGGGGTGACTCATCGTTCTCCGATGAAGAGGACTGGAAAAGAGTACACAAACTGAGATCCCAGGTAGATGCCATAATGGTCGGCATAAATACTATTCTACGTGATGACTCGAAACTAACCGCAAAAGAGGGGAAAAGCCCCCTAAGAGTGATTGTAGACAGTAAGGCGAGAACACCCCTCAATGCCCGGGTCATAACTGTACGACCAGACTTGGAAACCATCATAGCTGTGACAAGCAAAGCCTCCAAAAAAAATATAGATGAACTTCAAAAAAAAGGAGCAAAAATACTAGTGTCTGGAGACGGCGAAAAAGTTGATTTAGAACTGCTCATGGAAAAGCTCTTTGACCTAGGCGTCCGCAAACTGATGCTTGAAGGAGGAGGAAACCTAAACTGGGGAATGCTAAGCAAAGGGCTAGTGGATGAATTGAGAATCGCAATATCACCAGTAATAGTGGGGGGGAAAGAAGCAGTCTCCCTAGTTGAGGGAGAAGGATTCAACAGAGTATCTGAAAGCGTGAACTTAAAATTAATAAACAATAAAAAAGTCGGCAAGTGCCTGGTTCTCACATTTAAAGTTCTACCGAAATCTGAGAGGAAAAAACAGTGAAAATAATAATATTGCCGATAGGCAGCACGGAGCAACACGGACCCCATCTTCCTCTAGGCACAGACAGCATAATTGCACAAAAAATATCCCAAGCCCTAGCCGAACAACTAGAAACAGACCTAGCACCAGCACTAAAATATGGAGTATCAATTGAACACGCAGACTTCCCAGGCACAATAAGCATCCCCCCTGAAACACTACTCAAAACCGTGAAAGACATTTGTAAATCCCTACACGAATACTACCAAAAAATAATCATCATCAACACACATGGAGGAAACACCCAAACACTCCAAGACTTAAACAATGAGAAAATAGTACTCGTTGATCTGTTCCAATTTCTGAGAAAAATACTGGATGATGTAAGGGAAACAGAAATAGGCGGAATCTGCCACGCCTGTGAAATCGAAACCTCCCTCATGCTACACCTTGAACCCCACCTAGTAAAAAAGGAAAAAATAACCAGCAAACTGGTAAAATACGTACCAGAATTAGACCCTCAATCAAAAAAGAAACCTCCCAAAGAGTGGAAAACCATAAACTACTCCCACTCCGGAATATTAGGAGACCCCACAAAAGCCACACCAGAAAAAGGAGAAAAAATATTCCACACTCTAATTCAACAAATAACCAAACAACTAAAACAACAATACCAACTAAAAAAATAAGAAATAGCAAAATCCTAAATCCTCAAAATTAGCAGCAAAAGGGAGATACTCAAAAAACAAATTTTATAACTGGTATTTAGGAGAAATCAAAATTTTCTCAACCAGTTTATAAAAAAGATAAATCACATTCTTACCATTTTTAGCTGAGGACTCCAAGTATTCAACTCCGCGACTCGAAGCGTAATCAAGAACCTCCTGCTTCTGCAACTTGCGCAAAGCACTCAGATCATACTTGTTACCCACAAGAATCAAAGGCACTGACTGACCCAGATTCGCCTCAATCTGACTAAACCAATCATTCAAACCCTGAAAACTACTCTCACTAGTCAAATCAAAAACCACCACACCCCCCTCAGAACCCTTATACAAAATATTCTCACCAAAACGAAACTTCTCCTGCCCCCCAATCTCAAAAATACTCAAAGTAACCCGCCTACCATCAAAAACCAACTCCCTACTAGAAATACGCGTACCCACCGCCGCATGAAAATCCTGCTCAAAAATACCATGGACATACCGCCGAATAATACTAGTCTTACCAACCCCATCATCACCAACCAAAAAAACCTTCAACACATACTCCCTATCAGAATCCAAACCAACAACCCCAAATAAATTTTAACAACCACACCAACCAGCAACACCCATCACAGCAACAAACCCATACCCATAACCTAAACATCGCAACTCCTACATAATAAAAAGCAACCACCGAAATAAACTTTAACCAAACCCCAACCAAGAAAACACCCCCAACCAAATAAACAAACCAAGCAACTAACACCATACAAAACAACACAAAACATAAGCCAAAATATTTCCCCTCAACGAAAAACCAGCAAAGTAAATCAAAACAAAGAACTAAGGATGTTTTCCCTTAATAATCCCTCGAGCTAATGCTACAAAAGCACTCTCCACATTATCACCATCCTTAGCAGAAGTCTCAAAGAAAGGAGCACCCAAATTCTGCGCATAATCCTGCCCCTCCTTCACCCGCACTTCCCGCATATCATCCAAGTCACACTTATTACCAACCACAACCAAAGCCGAAACATTACCAGTATTACTCAACATCTCTGAACGCCAGTTATTAAGACTCTCCAAAGTAGATCTACGAGTCACATCATAAACCAACAAAGCACCAGCAGCACCCAAATAGAATCCTGAACGCACATGCTTAAAATGCGGCTGACCAGCCAAATCCCAAATTACAAACTTCACCGGAACACTATCAACATTAACAACCTTCGAAAAAATATTGGTTCCTAAGGTCATCTTGTAATCTTTCTCGAATTTACCGCTCACAAACCTTTCTATTAGGCTTGTTTTGCCAACAGCCCCGTCACCTGCTAAAATTATTTTGTACATTAATTCTTTGGTTTTGGACATTTTTGCACTTCCTTCTTATTGGTTTAGAAAATTTTATTGATTTTTAAGCTGTTCTTATTTTACTCACTTTTCAGCTTTCCATTTAAGTTTTTGTCTTTAGATAATATATTTTCACGAGGTAATATTTATTTTTCGTATTAGGTGCCTTATTTTTATAATTAGCTTTTCTCTCTTTGACATTCCCCGCGACTAAGATCGGGGGCTTTCCCGCCAACGATTCCTGTAAAAATAAAGAATATGTAAAGATGTTAGTGTACATTTTCATTTTGTAATTTTAGATAAATAAATGCATATTTCTCAAATGAGACATTTAGTAAGTGATACAGGTTTTTTGCCTTCTTTTTTATTGTTTTCCGGGTAATTTTTATATATTTTTTGTTATTTTTGTTTAGTCTGTGTGTTTATTGGTTGGTGTTTGGTGGTTGTATGTTAGAGTTGTTGGGGGAAGTTCTTGATCATATTAGTCGAGCTAAGTCTGCTAGCGATGTTGATGGGTTGAAGTTAGAGGCTTGGTTGGCTCGGGCTAGTTTGGAGCTGTTTCTGGTTAAGCTGGTTTTGCTGCATGGTTTGGAGGAGAGGGAGCCCCCTTCTCCGCCTTCTGTTAAAAGAGGTGATCCGGATCGGAATTTGAAGCTACTGAGTATGGCTGAGGAGAAGGTTAGGGAGGGTCAGCGGTCTTTTGGAGAGGGTGATTATTTCACGACTTATGAGAATGTTTGGGATGCTAAGAATGCTCTTACTAAGATTGTGACTTCGTCTTGATTGTGTTTTGTGTTTTTGGGGGGTGTGGGTGAAAAGTTTATTTTTGTTTTTTGTTTCTTTAGTTTTGAGGTTGGTTTTTTGAAGATGGGTGTTCGTGTTTTGGGTGTTGCTGAGAGTTTTGTTAAGGGTAGAAGTAGGAGGTCGGTTCTTGCGGGGGTGGTTATGAGGGGTGATCTTCAGATTGACGGGTTTGCTTTTGGCACGATTACTGTGGGTGGCATGGATGCTACGGAGGGGGTGATTGAGGTTTACCGAGGTTTAAGTAGGAGTGATATTAACTTTGTATTTTTGAACGGTTGTGTGATTAGTTGGTTTAATGTGGTGGATTTAGATCGGATTTATGAGGAGCTGGGGGTTCCTTTGGTGTGTGTGACTTATGAGGAGTCTGAGGGGTTGGAAAAGTATTTTCGGGAGTATTTTGCGGACTGGGAGGAACGCTTAAAGATTTATAATCGGTTGGGGGAACGGGAAACTGTTTCTCTTGGAACGGGTTATGAGCTATTTATTCGTTACTTAGGGCTGACTAGGGAGGACGCAGTGAGAGTAGTAAACAAGTTCACTCTTCAGGGGGCTATTCCTGAACCTTTAAAAGCAGCACGGCTACTGGCTAGAGCGCTTGTTAGAAGCAGTATAGTAACTTTAGATTAGTGAATTGTGAAATTAGCAATTTAATCTCCACTTTTCCTCATCTATTTAGATTTTAGTTTTTAGGAACAGATTCTATATTAGATTTTTAGGTTTTGAGTATTTTTATTTTTTAGTTTTTGGTTTTATTCCAGAGTAGATCTTCTATAATCTGGAAATTGATTATTCTGGTGTCTGTTCCTTCAATTATTTTGGAGATTTCTTCTTCGAAGTTTTTTATTTCGTCTTTATTTGTTTTTCCGTTAGAGATTATGGTGTCTCGTTTTTCGAGAAATTTTTTATGGATTTTTTTAAGTTTCCCCATGTCGGATGAGTCGGCCTCGGCGTTTACTGTGGCGATTATTACGAACCCGTTATTTTTGTGGAATATGAATCGGTTTTCTCCCAGAACGAATGAGGAGAAACTGTTGTTTTTGTTTTTTTCTGTGAATTGGGTGGAGAAGTCGGAGATTGCGGTGACAAAGTTTGTGAGCTCTGTAAGATTTATGTTGTTTTTATAGTATTCTTTTACGAATATTTGTTCGCCTTCATTTGATAGAATGTATATGGCATGGATCAATATTCTTCACCGTGCTTCTCCTTTTTAAATAATTATACTGATATTATTCTGTAGTATATTTCTCTTATAAACATATCAGA
>NZ_JBRAKS010000094.1:0-12162 GCF_052745115.1 Candidatus Jordarchaeum sp. | reverse complement strand
AAAAACCGAGGAGTTGAAAAATATGATACTAGACTAACAAAGCGGGGATACTGTCCAGAGCATTTCCCTTTCCTATTCCGGGACAATCCGACGAAGCTTTGAACTCAAATAAGTTACCCCTCCGTTCTATCCAAAAGGGGAAACACCTGCATATCAGGGGTCTGAGTTCATAAATTTTACAGCTTTTATCTTCATCAAGAAAAACACATTTTCCATCAACCATTTTCATTAGAAACCTAAACGGATAAGACTCCTGACACGGCTCCGCAAAGTCATCTCCTTTAAGACCCACATTTTTCTCTATTCTCGATATATCCAGATCACTGAGTAGTATTTTTCTCCTTCTCTCCTCGGTGTGTTTACAGCATCTGGAACATCGCTGACACTGAAACCTGACACCTTTAGGAAACTTCATAATCTCATTCAATTCTGACACGATTCTACTATTGTGTTTTGGACAAGCCTTAAATCACATTAAATTATCCCATAATAATAAAGTATTTTGTGAAAAATGAGGGTCTGCCTAAATATCATTTGAAGGATTGAGAGAGATGTCTAACGGGGAAGAATTCAGAGATCTCAGCCCAATATTCGAACCGAAATCCGTGGCTCTAATAGGGGCATCAAATAATCCGCTCAAATGGGGTTGGGTCATTCTCTCAAACATTTTATCTCACGGTTACATTGGAAGTGTTTATCCCATTAATCCCAAAGAAGACAATATTTTGGGTTTGAAGACCTATAAAACCATTTTCGAAATCTCTGAGGAGATAGATTTAGCAATCGTGGTAAGACCGGCCGAGAGCGTTCCTCAACACATCGAAGAATGTGTGGAAAAAGAAGTAAAATCCGCTATAGTCTTGGCGGGCGGATTCCGAGAAACTGGCAAAGAGGGGGAAGTGCTGGAAAAAGAAGTGGTGGAAATAGCCCACAAAGGAAAACTGCTTATCGTCGGCCCAAACACCATGGGCGTCTACAGTGCACCGGCAAGTCTGCTAGCCATAATGAGCCCCATAAGCGTAGTGAAGGGCGAGGTATCCCTAATCTCCATGAGCGGAAACATCGGAGTAAACCTGCTCTCCATGGGCAGCACAGAGAATGTAGGTTTTAATAAGTTCGTGAGCATAGGCAACCAAGCGGACATCACCCTAGAAGAATACCTAAAATTTTTTGGAGACGACCCCGAAACCAAAATCATCCTCATCTACATAGAAGGCCTACGCCAGGGCAAAAAATTCATGGAGGTAGCCGAAAAAATCACAGAGAAAAAACCTGTAATAGTTCTAAAAGCCGGAAGATCCACCGCGGGAGCCAAAGCCGCCCGATCACACAGCGGAGCCCTAGCAGGCTCAAACATGATCTACGACGCAGTTTTCAAACAGTCCGGTGTCATAAAAGTATCAACCATTAACGGGATGCTTGAACTGGCAAAAGCATTTATCCATCTGCCCCTTCCTAAAGGTAAAAGGGTGGGCATAGTGAGCTGGGGAGGCGGATACGGAGTTGTTGCAGCAGACGCATGTGAAGAAGCTGGACTAGACATTCCAAATATACAGGAAAAAACAATACAGGAACTGGATAACATACTACCCCCGTACTGGAACAGAGGAAATCCAGTAGACCTCGTGGGAACACTGGACAGAAGCATCCAACCCAAAAGCCTAGAAACAATCGTCAAAGACGAAAACATTGATGCAATCATTGCCTCAGGATTCCTTATAGGAGGAAGCGGAATCAAATTCGCATCCCCCGACACCTTAAAAAAAGGAGTAACCATCACCGAAAGAGGGGTAACCATAGACGAAAAAGGCATCTCCATGGAAGTCTTAGCACAGAAATGGATGCGCAGCTCCGACGAACAAAACATGAACAAGATAAACGAACTGGTAGAAAAGTACCAAAAACCAATCATAGCAGTAACCCTCACCTCAGACACCAAAGCCATACCCAAAGCCTGGGAAAAAAACACAGTAGTATATCCCACCCTAGAAGTAGCAGCGGAAGTCCTAGCCAAAATGTACGAATACAAACAATACCTAGAAAAGAAAAAGAATAATAAAGATTCGGTAATTTGATTTTTGAGATGTTTTTATGAAAAGAGAAATAATTGAAATGTTTATGGAAATCCTTTAATCCATGAGCTATTTTGATGGAAAGTTTGTGAAGCTATAAAAGCCCCCTTAATCCTAAAAACGGGATCCATTATCTAAAAACCAACAGACTTTAAACAGACTGGCAACATCCTAAATTGTTACATTTTAGCAACATACTTATAGGAAAGTTATCAATTATTTTACAGTAGTGGTGATTTCTATGGTTTCCACGGTTGAAGAAGAAGCGGAGAGGGAAATTAGGAAGAGTAGCGCCGACTGGGAGTTTATTCGAAGCCAGTCCCCGAAGAAGCGGATAGCCCTTGAACTTTTCGTAGAGCAGGGGGCCTCTATAAAGCATCTAGACTCGCCGGGCTAACCATTGATGAGTTTGACGAACTCAGACTGAAAGCAAAGATTCCAATAGTGGTCTGGAGAGACGACGATTGATTTAAAGCTTGGACACCTGTTTCCTGTTAGACTGGGCACGTTACAGAAATAGGAAAATCTTAGAAGTTTTCGAACACTGATACGTTGTGGAAGAGAATTCTAAACGAAATAAAATCTGAAGCCGCAGTAACATATATCGGGGAATTAATGGCAAGAGATTTTCTTGTAATATACCCATTCAGAGCTGAACTAAACGAAATTGTAAGAAAAGCCTTCCAGTTGTCTATGGCGGAGTCCCAAATAAGGGTTACGTAACTGTTGCATGAAACCGTATATTTCTGTAGCGTACACGGTCTTCCAAAAGAAATAAAAAGAGAGACAGGGAATATTGGCTCTAACAATCACCCGACGTGTGGCACATGGGAGCCGAATGGGTGAACAGTCCCCTCCTAAGAATGTGGGGAGAGGGCCAGAGGAAACGATGAAGCCCTTTACCCAATGGAAAACCGTTCCCCCCGAATGCGGGCGGATGCAGTCCTTGTGCGGAAAGGCGGGTTGTACCCGAGATGAAGCCAGGGATGAAGCCCGAAGAATTTCCTATATACAGAAAGATATGGAAATTCAGAACGGTTGCAGTCTCGTCTACAATATAATCGCTTGTCACAAAAAGCCGAAACTCATATTCCCTATTTACGAATCTAGCAACAAATTTCCTAGCAACTCTGTGATGCTTATTTCTCTTATCCTAATAGGCTTTAAAAGCTGAAGTGTCAATGAAAATAAGCTTTCCTGCCGCCGCACTAACATTTTCCATGATTGCTCCCTAATAAAGAACCTTATCATGATCTGTGCACTCTACATCGAGCTTAAAATTAACCGGTTCAAGCTTTACGAAGGGATCGTCACTGAAATCCCTGTTCTCCACCAACCAAGACCTTATAGCTTCTCTAACACCCTCTTTAACGTTCATTCCCCTCTTCTTAAGCACTTTTCTAAGAGTTTCATACTCCTCGTCGGAAAGACTGATTTGAACAATCTTCACTTAAAACACCACCCTAAAATGAACGAATGAAAAATATAAATTTTTACATGTGCTTTTACATGCACTACTTAAATGAATAATAATAAAATGAAAAATGATCCTTCATAGCCGTAACTTCTAAACCATCAATCTAGAAAAGCAAGATCAAACAGCCACATAGTAAATACACATAAAACCAAAATGTATAGAATACCGCATAAATCATTCTTAAGAACCGGTAAAAAAATAAAAGGGGGGAGGTTTTATGCTCTGCGTCTCCATAGGATAGCTCCGGCCACTGCTACAATGGCGGCAACTATCACACCGGTCAGCGACAAAGTAAAGAAGCCTTGATTCTGAGAAGAAGAGTAGTAATAGTAGAAGAGCAACGGTATGGCATAGCCCAAGCCAGTGGGTTGAATTATCCAGGTGTTAGCCTCTATTGTTCCCGTGACTGTGCAGTTTTGGATGACCACATTTACCATATGCGGATAATTGGAGATTGCTTCAATACCACCAATAGTGGTTGGAGCCGATGTACTCCCGGTACAAGTCAAAGATGCGGAATCACAAATTAGAAAACTATCCGCCGTTATATTTGACAAAATCGCGTTACTCTGATTATACATTTCAACATCCCAAAAAGTTGTGTTCGTCCCGCTTAACGTAGAAAAGTCAAGCAAAACAACATCTTCGGAAAGGGTACTGTTTTGAGTGTTTAGATTTGCTTTATCGTGGAGAAATACCGAGGCTGATAGAGAGCCATAAATTGTAGCCGTGTGCGTGTCAACAACAGCAATAGAATTCAGAGTAGGAGGATTTACAGGAGTCGTGTCCCAAATAGTAGTATTAATATACGAACCACTGGGCACATCATCTGTTACCGCCATATCACCAGTACTCCTCACAGCATAATAAACATATGTGATGCCCGAAGAACTAATGTTCATAACAGAGAGGTCATAACCAAAGAATGTGGTCATTGGCCAACCATTCGATTGCACATTCACAATGTCAACAACCGAGAAATCATAACTATTCACACTAAACCCTCCAAGTCCACCACCAGTCAAATTAACATTTTCTAAATCTAACGTAGATTGATCCTGCATGGATATGGACATTCCAATTCCATATATAGACATGTTACTGTTCTTAATTGTTGCCGACGCATCATCATGCACAGAAATATAACTTGCCATGGTGCTGTTTACGTTCTGTAAATTGAGACTGGAATACTTTTCCGCTGTAATATATATCATGCTGCCTTGGCTGTTTTTGTAGACTACATTCGAGTAATCGGAACAAAGAAGAGAGTCAAAAGTAGTGTTCTCTAGGTAAACCGTTGAGCTACCATATCCCGAAATTCTCTGAAGAGTGTTGTTATTGGTTATGTTTACATTTGAGCTGGCGAGTGCACATACCGTTTGTAGATCCCAGGTCGAGGGGTAATTACCATTTGTTAGGGTGGTGGTGTTCCTACAATTCTCCAAGCCAGTGATTGTGCTTCCGTCAATAATGAGGCTTCCCGTGGTGCACACAATGCCATATTCTACTTTATTTGTAATACTTGAGTTGTCTACTAAAATGTTTGCTGCATCCACACTTTTGAAATCGGTGATATTACAGTTGGTTATTTGCCCGGTTGAGAAATCACTTGCAGTGAAGTATTCTATTTTGCTGTTGTTAGTTATGTTGATAGTTGAGAAATCCTGAGTTGTAAGCGAGTTTATTGTGCAGTTATTGCCATTCACCGAGGCGCGGAGGCTTGGAAAAACAGTAAATATAGTGGATTGCGATAAGTAAACCTTTGAATTGTCGTAAGCTTGAATCACTGATATGGTGGAGTTGTTAACAGTTAACACAGACGAGTCATAAGTGTATACAGCGGAGAGCGTAGAATTTATGATGGTTAACTGGGAGGAGCCATAAACATATAGATAAACTGAGGACAAATTGGCAGTGTTGTTAATTGTGATACGAGAGGAACCATAGATGCTTATCCAACGTAGTTTATGGGTTGAAGGAACTGTGTTCAGGGTTTCGGTGGTGTTTGTGTAGGTTCCAGTTATTGCACCATTGTCGATGGTGACCACGCTGTCCACGTAGCCTATTCCGTAGCGTAGCTCGTTTACTGTTGAGTCTGTGATGTGCACGAAGGGAGCGAGTGTAATCTTTTCCGTCGGGGTGGAGGCTGCAACGCAGAGTGTTCCTGCAAGAACGGGAACTAAACCTAAGCAGAGCAAAAGCACAACGAGAAAGGATACTAGTATTTTTCTCAAACTTCTATATCCCATTAAACCCTCACAACAAATTTAGGGTCGAATAAATTGATAAGATTCGTTTTTAATAAAAGTTTTTCGATTATGTCAATTCTCATTTGTAGTTTATTTCTTTATATTGCTTGTGCTTGTTGGAAAATTTTCCACTGCTATGAGTAAGTTTTCTTTATCAGTACAATTTAGAATACTTTCGCTCACCTCTCCCTCTCTCCCCTACCCCGCTTTGAGTTTAAACGAAGCCTTTGTCAAAATTAAGCTTAAAAAAGTGCACTCTAAGGATTCCGTTGACCAAAAAATATATAATTTTTTTAAGAGCCGCAGGAGTGGAGAGTATGCTCACCGGCTACGATGAGAACCTAACAGCCAACAATCCCAACACCCCATACTTCGCCTCAAATTCTCCAACCGAATTCCTTTTCGAAAAGGAGTTAACGGACAAGTATCAAAGCGCATTAGACCTCTACCACCGAAACCTCAACGCTGGAAAATTAACCACGGGAAGCTCTCTCCTAGACTCACTCATAGGAGGAGGATTGGAAACCTCAACCTTCACCCTACTCTACGGAGACCGAAGAATCCTCGAAATACTGGTACACAAACTACTCGTCAACACCCTTCTCGACACTACAAAGGGGGGCTTCGCATCACCAGCCACTTACGTCTGTTGTAGTAACTATCGAAAGGAGAGAACGGTGCTCAACACCTACTACCTGGCAGACATAGCCCTAAGCGCCGGCATAAACCCTACAGCAGCCTCCAGAAACATCCACATAGCCATGGCCTTCAACCCCCTGGAAGAATACATCATAAGCAAGGTAACAGGAAGAGTAGTGAGAAAAACCGGCTCCAAGCTCATCTTGGTGAACAATATCGATCTCCTGCTCTGCGACAAAAAAATGAGAGAAGAATTCCCGGATGTAACTCTAACCTCGGTGGTGGGCGGCTTCTGGGAGGCAGCATTTCGAAACGACGCCGCACTAGTGGCTACCTGCAGAGCGGCTCCCCCCAGCCCCAATAATAACCAACCGATTCCCTTACCTGAGGGTGGTTCTGTGCTGAGTCAGAGGGCGGGGGTAATTGTGTACCTGAGGGTTGGTCGCCGAAGAGTGCCCTTTGCGAAAGCCTACCTCCGCAAGCATCCCTCTCTGGCAAATCGAGAGGTAGCCTTTACCTTTAACCGCTACTGCATTCATGACGACCCACTTGTGGATGGAGAATGATTAATATGGGTAGGATCACTGTTCCCTTCCGCGCCGAGTTTAACGAGGTGCTTGAAAGGCTGAGGAAAACCTTCTACGAGGCTCTCGTGGATCCGGAGCGTCGAGAGGCTTTTGACGAGCTGGTTAAGACGTGGTCTGAAACCAAGGGTGCCATGAGTTACGCTGAGCTTCCCTCGGTTCTGCTCTCCCTTCTCTTTAGTGCGGTTGTGGATAACCGGAAGGAAATCATGCTCATCAAAAAGAAATTACTTGAAGGGAGGGAAACGGATGAAGGGGTGGGTAACCCAGAGCTACGTTGACGGAAACCGAGCGGTCAACTGGCTGAGAACACTCCAAGGCTCTGTTGAAAAAGTGGAAGAGACCCACTATCCCGACTTTTATGTCCTTCCCCGGAGAGACCTGAACCCCGACGGCTTCTCTTGGCTCCTGAGAGAGGAGCCCCGAATATTTAACGCCCAAGTTGAGGAGAAGTATGCGGATCTGAGGATGAGGAAGAAAATCCGAGTGGTGCATATTCAAACCGAGTCTCCCAAAGCCTTCCGGGAGGTTGTGCACGTACTCAGAGGAAGGAACGCGGTTAGAAAATTCTATGGAACCGACATCATGCACATTCAACGCTACCTCTGCATTCGAGGCTTCGCCCCCACCATGCTCGTAGAATATCGGAACCACCGGTTCACAAGCATAGAAGACCCGGAGGAGCTTGCCCCCCCACCTCTAACCAAACTCCTCCTCAGAGTGCAGATAGATAAAAGAGGGATTTTGGCTAACCCTGAACGTGACCCCATTAAGAGAATCACCCTACACGATTTCCACGAGGGAAAAGAGGAGCTGAGCGGAAGCGAGGAGTACCTTCTGGAGAACCTTCAGAGAATAATGCAGAGCCAAGATCCAGATATTATCGTGGCTCCGAGTCACCCTTTTAGAAATCTCCACTATGTTGTTCAAAGGGCGAAAATCTTGGGATTTAACATAAACCTTTCCCGAGAGAACGGTGACTTGATCCAGTCTGATTCTCCCCCCTGGAGCAGTTGGAGGGGAAGAACCTATATTTCCTTGGAGTCGTTTGAAAGGTCTGGCCTTGCGGGTCTAAGTGAGCTCTGCAGGTTCGGAATGATTCCCCTGGGGTTAGCGGCTAAGTGGGCTTCGGGAAGAATTGTGGACTGCAGACAGGTCTACGAGGCCATGAAGCTGGGAGTCCTGATACCGGAGGCGAAGAGCTACAATAACTATTTTAGAACCGTAGAAGAACTCTACCTGCAGGACCGGGGAGGGCTAATCATATCTCCCCGGGTGGGGGTGTACGAAAACGTTTGCGCGCTGGATTTTGAATCCATGTATCCCAACCTGATTCTGCGGAGAAACATAAGCTACGAAACCTGCACACCCCGAGGAATAAACTATTCTTGGAAGGGTTTACTTCCCCGGGTGGCTGAGATTGCCTTGGAGCGGAGGCTGCACTTCAAACACCTGCGCCACAGTTTTCCTGAGGGTAGCTCAGAATATGTTTATGCGGATCAGCGGCAGGAGGCTTTGAAGATGATGCTAGTCGTTATATACGGTTACAGTGGCTGCACTTGGAACCGCTTCCAATACATTCCCACTTTTGAGAGCATCAATCTACACGGGAGAGAAATTCTAATCAGAGCCCTAAAAATCTCCATGAGGGAAGGGTTCCAGGTGGTGTACGCGGACACGGACTGCGTGTTCGTCAAGAAATTAGGAGCCTCAGAACAAGACTTTGAAAGATTAGCAAGGCAAATATCCGAGGAGGTTAATTTTCCTATTGCTATAGATAATCTGTACCGCTTCCTGGTACTGTTGTCATCCAAGTCGGATCCCTTGGTTGATGTGGTGAAACGCTACTATGGCAAGCTATACGACGGTAGACTCCACCAGCGGGGAATAGAAACCAGAAGACACGACACTCCCCAATTCATAAAGAAGTTCCAAGAAGAGTTGATGGAGATACTGTTCAACGCCCGGGACTTTGAGGAGGTGAGGAGGAATTATCGCAGAGCCTTGGAATTCACCCTTCAAACCTATAACCGGGTTCTCTCCGGGGAAGTGGACATCGATGAGCTCGTTGTGGAGAAAGACTTGCACAAACCCCTAGATGGATACTCGAGACTTTATCCCCATGTGGCTGCGGGTAAACAGCTGGAAGCACGCGGAGTAGTGACCGGTGAGGGACAGTTGATCAGATACCTTTATGTGAATCATCGCAGTTCCAATCCTCTCACTCGAGTTCAAGCCCTACCCCTATACGATGGTCGGGGATACGACCGAGAAAAGTACGGTGAACTCGTCCTTGAGGCCGCGGAAACTCTTCTCGGAGTTTTCGGTTTTCACCGGGAGAAAGACGAATTAAAACTACTTCTTAAAAAGACTCTGGGTAGCAGTCAAACTGATAAAAGAACATTCATTTCATGAACACTATCGGGTGAAGTATAAAACATGGTTTAAGTTTTTTTGGGTGATTCTACTGTAGTATTTTCTCTCGTAAGAGTTTCTGAATTTTCGCAGGGTTCCCTTCTTCTATCGCCTTCTCCAAATTTTTTCTACCGATTTTGTCGAGTAGTTTTGAGAGGGTTTTCAGCATTTCTATGCTCTCCCTTGAAGCCTCCAAGGGGTTTTCTCTGTAGGGATAGATGTCGAGTGAGTACCAACCATCGTAGCCTATCTTCTCAAGCCAGTAAATTAGTTCCAGATATTCTATGGTGTGTACTGAACCTACGATCATGTCGTCATCCCAAAGCCGGTAGTTATCATTTAAGTGCAAGTGGAATAGTCTCCCATCCCTCATGCAGAGTACAGCCGACTCAGCCATACTTTCATAGGCGGCAAGTGCGTGTCCCACATCAATAGTGACGCCCACATTACTCTTTCCCGTTTCATGTGCAATGAGTAGAGCTTTACCAACTGTTGCTATGTAAGAATGTGTTCGGGGCTCCTTTGGCTTATACTCCAAGCACACCTTAACCCCTGTCTTTGCAACCTCCTTAATGGAATCAACTAGCAGGTCCCATGCCTTTGGGTAATTTGATTGGAAGGGGTAATCGTATCCATCTTGCCCTAGCCAGATGTTAAACAAATCGCACCCTAACTGCTTTGCAACCTCTATTCCACTTCTGCAGGTTTCGACGGCCTCCTTTCTGATTTCTGGGTTTGTTGAGGAGAGGCTTCCATTCTGCCACTTCCTATCCCCAGTTAAATCGACGCCAACCATTGAAACCACGAGCCCAGTTTCCTTAATAATCTCTCTGAAATAGTCAAGATTATTTTCATTCACATCGCCTGGATAGCCCACTTCAACACCACTTAGATCATCTATAGTCGCCACTTCTCGAATTACTTTCTCAAGACTCATTTCAGGTCGGTAACCTATCGTGAGAAACCTGTCTCCACAAGGACTAAAAGCCCAAACACCAAGCGAAAACTTTTTCTCCTTCATAAACAACCACTCCGAAACAAAACATGGAACTCAAAATATTATTTAGTAGCTCCTACTCATTAATTCCTATCCTCATTATTATAATAATTGTTGTAAAAAGGGAAGCAGAAAATCTAAAGTAATTCCCGGTATCTTTTAAAGGCTTCTTCCCATTCCGAAGTGTTTTCAGGTCTATACCTTTTGGGTTTGAAAGAGGAGCGTATAATTCTTCGAATAGTGGAGAGGGAGACTTTTCCGTGTATTGCACAAGCCTGAGTTAGAATATTTCCTATCGCTGTGGCCTCAGCTGGACCAGCATAAACCGGGAGATTAAGAGCATCAGCAATATATTGGCAAAATACCTCATTCTGAGAACCGCCCCCAATAATATAAACCTCCTCCAACGGACATTCTAGAAGACCCTTTAGCTCCTCATAGACCTCCTTATGTCTCAGAGCCAAGCTTTCAAAGATACAGCGTACCATTTCGCCCCGCTTACTCGGCGGTTTCTGCCCAATTCGCTTACAAAAATTCTGTATAGCTTCAGGCATATCCTCGGGGTTAATGAATAGCGGATCATCAGGATTTATAAAATACTTGAAGGCAGGGTAATCTAGTGCCTCCCGAACCAAGTCTTCATAAACTACATTAACTCCCTTAGATTTCCAGTGTCGCACACACTCTTGAAGAATCCAGAATCCTGTAATATTTTTGAGAAACCTGATACTGTTCTCCACACCCACCTCGTTAGCAAACCCCACCCTTAGAACATCCTCATTAACTAAAGGCTCACCAAGCTCAGCTCCCATGAGAGACCAGGTGCCTGAACTTATGAAAAGAAATTTCTTATCTCCTGCAGGTGCAGCTGCCACAGCGGCGGCGGTGTCATGGCAAGGAGGAGAAATCACCAATGTTTCCCTCAGCCCCAGCTCACTTTTCAGTTGATCCGTCAACCCGCCGAGAACCGTCCCGGGTGGAACCACTCTCTGGAACCAAGCGGGATTATATCCCAGTTTCTCTATAAGGGGCCAGCACCAATCATGCTTAAACACATCATAGATCTGAGTAGTGCTCGCCAGTGTCATCTCTGAGACTGGTTTTCTGGAAAGGAGGTAGTTGAAGAAGTCGGCCATCATGAGAATCTTGTCGGTGATGGATGCCACAGGAGTTTTACTCATCGCGTAGAGCTGGAAAATGGTGTTTATCCGCATGAACTGAATCCCCGTATATGAGAAAATTTCCTCCTTCGGAACCAGTTTGAATACTTCCTCCATAATGCCCTCGGTTCTAGGGTCCCTATAGTGTCTCGGGTTGCTCACAAGTTCATCTCTTGCATTCAATGGAGCGTAGTCAACACCCCAGCTGTCAACGCCCAGGCTGGCTATTTTTGCTTCATAGCTCTGGGCACACCGCCTTAAACCCTCCCTTATCTCGTCATAGAATCTTAAAACATCCCAATAAAGCCCTCCAAACAAACGGGTTCCCTCTGTTCTAAATCTGTAGACCTCCTCTAAAGTAAGCCGATTATCCGACCAGTCTAATTTGCCCAGCATTAGTCGACCAGTACTTGCACCCATATCCACCGCAACAAAATTCTCCAACTCAAACACCACCGAAAATACTAAAAGAATTATAAGTAATCCTCCTTTATAGATTCCGCTCCAAGTTTAGAAATGTAGAAGTTAGGGACATTTGTCACCCCTTGCTGTTAATTGGTAGGATGTCC
>NZ_JBRAKS010000093.1:0-12220 GCF_052745115.1 Candidatus Jordarchaeum sp. | reverse complement strand
CCGAACACCATCTGGAAGTGTCCTAGATGGGTAAGTTTCGGACAACGGTTTCAATTGCCCATTAGAATTGAATAAATAATCAAAAATTGAAAACAAATTTTTAATATAATTTTAAATATATTTTAATATTCTTACCCTAAACGGTATTGTTAAAAGTCCTTCAATTATTATTCAACACTGTAAATATTTTGCAATAATTTAAATAATTGCAAAAGTACTTGTTTATAAACTCTTCAGGGATAAGCGGAAATTCCAGAGCGTGTCTACCTGTAATTACCAATTTGTTTCGTGAGTTGATTGAATTTGGAAAATGAAGAATTATGGCACACTATGAACGTTGAAAGCGTTGAGGCTGCTTTAAAAACTGGGCTGTCCGGGGTTAAAAAGGAAGAGGCTAAACGTAGGTTAGAAGAATTTGGCCCAAACATTTTACAGGAGAGAAAGGGGCCCTCTGCTTTAAGGATTTTCGCGGAGCAGTTTAAGAACTATTTAATTATGATTCTAATCGCTGCATCTATTATAGCCATTTTCTTAGGCGATTTAACTGATGCTTTTGTAATCTCGGTGGTGGTCATTTTAAATGCGCTATTAGGTTTTTATCAAGAGTATAGAGCTGAAAAGTCGATAGAAGCACTCAAGAAATTAACAGCACCCAGAGCTATTGTGATACGTGAGGGGCACGAGGAAGAAATACCGGCTAGCGAGTTGATTCCCGGAGATCTAGTAATAATCGAAACCGGGGACCGTGTTCCTGCAGATATTCGTATATCGGAATCTACCAAGTTAGAAATAGACGAATCCATACTAACTGGAGAATCAATTCCGGTTAAAAAAAGAGTTGAACGGTTAGAGGTTAAAAACTTACCCGTATCAGATAGAAGTAATATGGCCTACATGAGCACCATAGTAACTAGGGGAAGAGGAAATGGCTACGTAGTATCCACGGGCATGAAAACAGAGATCGGCAGGATCGCGGAATTAATTCAAACCGTGGAACATGAAGAAACACCCCTACAGATAAAACTAAAAGATTTGGCAAAAAAGCTGACCTACGCTGTTATACTAATCTGCGTAATCGTATTTTTAACTGGAATTCTGAGACAAGAAAACATCTTTGATATGTTCTTAGCTGCCGTGGGTTTAGCAGTAGCAGCCATACCCGAGAGCTTACCCGCAGTCGTTACCATCACCCTTGCTCTTGGAGTCCAAAGAATGGCTAAAAGAAACGCCGTAATAAGAAAACTCCCCGCAGTGCAAACACTAGGCAGCGCAACTATCATCTGTTCCGACAAAACCGGAACCTTTACCAAAAACGAAATGACTGTCACCAAACTATATACCAACAACAATGTATATGACGTAACAAATATTGGTTACAACCCCAAAGGCGAATTCTATCATGAAGATTCAAAAGTTAATCCAAGAGAAATACCAAGCCTCGAGCTACTATTAACCATAGGCACCCTCTGTAACAACGCAAAATTAGAGAAGAATGAAACCTGGCACATAATCGGTGATCCCACTGAAGGAGCGCTCATAGTAGCTGCAGAAAAGGCGGGGCTCAAACAAGAAGAACTTGGTAAACAATTTCCACGTGTTGGTGAGATACCCTTTGAGTCCGAAAGAAAAATTATGTCCACAATCCATAAAACACCTGAAGGGAAAAAAATTGCGTACGTTAAAGGAGCAGCAGAAATAATACTAAATCTGAGTAGCAAAAAATACTCTGACGGACAGATAAGAGAACTAACCACTAAGGAAAAAACAGAACTTTTAAAAATTAATCAGAACATGGCAAGTGATGCCCTACGGGTTTTAGCCATGGCTTACAGAGAACTACCAGAAGAATATCAGGAGTATACAACGGAAAATGTAGAAAAAGATCTAATTTTCGTAGGCTTTGAAGGCATGTTAGATCCCCCCCGGGAAGAAGCCATAATGGCGGTTCAAACCAGTAAAAAGGCTGGCATTAAAGTAGTCATGATTACTGGGGACAACGAATTCACCGCCAGATCTATAGCTAGAAAATTGGGACTACTTGAAGGGGATAGTAAAGTACTAACCGGAGCGGATCTAGAGAACATGAGTGAAGCCCAGCTAGATGAGGTGGTACAGGAAGTAGCCGTTTATGCGCGGGTCTCCCCGGAACACAAACTCAGAATAGTCAAATCCTTACAAAAGAAAGACCACATAGTCGCCATGAGCGGTGACGGAGTAAATGATGCTCCTGCTCTCAGGAAGGCGGATATTGGGGTTGCAATGGGGATTACTGGCACGGATGTTGCTAAGGAGGCTTCGGATATGATTTTGGTTGATGATAACTTTGCCTCCAGCGTTGCCGCAGTGGAAGAAGGACGCACAATTTACAATAATATAAAAAAAACCGTCTACTTTCTTTTATCCACGAATGCCGGGGAGATACTAACTATTTTTATTGGTTTGATTATTGGTTTGCCTATTCCGGTTATTGCGGTTCAGATTTTGTGGATTAACTTGGTTACTGACAGTTTCCCTGCTTTGGCGCTTTCAGTAGATCCCCCCGAGAAGGGTGTTATGTTTCGCCATCCCAGGGATCCTGGAGAACCCGTAATAACCAAAAGAATGCTTTATAATATGGTTGGTGTTGGGACTTTGATGTGTGTAAGCACTCTCCTCTTATATAGTTTCACTTTGGGTGTTTTCTCTTCGTTTGGTATTAACTATGCAGAGTTGGAATTAGCAAGGACGATTGCTTTTACGAACCTGGTTTTTCTTCAACTTTTTAACGCTTTTAACACTCGTTCCCGTAGAGAATCCATATTTAAAATCGGATTATTTTCAAACAAGTATCTCGTTTTAGGAACCATAATTTCTGTAGTTCTACAATTAGCAGTGGTATATCTTCCACCACTTCAGATCCTATTCCGGACAGTTTCACTTTCGCCTCTTGAATTGGGCGTTGTGATTCTAGTTTCAAGTTCAATTCTGGTTGGGGCCGAAATTATGAAATTCTTTGATAGACGATTGATTCGAAACAAAAAATAAAAAATAAATGGCACAGTGAAGTTTAATGAATTTTTTGTTTTCTTACACGTTTTTGTAAATGTTTTTCGTAGAGTACTTTGCACTCGACATCTCTCTGTCAATCACACTCAGAAGAAGAATACGCTTGTATGTCGGAGGATGTGTGGAAAACAGATTATTCAACCCATTCCACTTTGTTCTCTTAGCCTCAATTTCCATTGCTTTTTCAAGCTCCTTCTCATCAAGCGTGCCGTCCTTGTCTATATCATATTCGTACTTCCTGTCCACGATACGACGCACTTGATCCACTGCGTTCGCCGGATCTTCAATAAAGAAAGCGCGTGCACCGTGGGTCTCAGCCGGGTTCAAACTAAGTCCATATGCGATTTTCGTGAGGGCGCTTTTTAGTCCTCTGGGGTTTTCGGTGACGTAGGCGGAGTAGGCGTCGGAGTAGAATTCTCTCTGTCTGCTCAGTGTCCTGACCACTATTAGTGTTGCTATGTATACTATGAATGCCAAAATTGCTATTATGATTAGAATTGCAAAACTTTTTCCGCGTCTTGAACCTCTTGAACCGTAGAATGCAAACATGGCAATCATATAGCACATGATAGGTATTGCAGCTAGGCAGGTCATCACCAAGTAGTCTTTGTGTTTTAAGTGTCCGATTTCGTGCCCAATTACTGCTTCGACTTCATTTTTATTTAGTGTTTTTAGTAGTCCTTTAGAAACCGCCAAGGTGGCGCCGCCTGCGGTTCTTCCAAATACGCATGCATTTGGTTGCTCAGTATTCCATATTGCTATCTTGGGGGTTGGTAAGCCGCTTTTTTTGGCTAAATTATCTACTGTTTTTTCGAGCCAGGGATTGCCACCTTTACCAATGTATTGTAGGCCTAGTGAACGCCTTACCACAGCAGGTCCAATTCCCCACTGAAACATTACGAAAATCAATGTGAAAATTGATACGCCTATCAACATGGGACCGTAACTTTGGGAGAGCATGAATGAGTTGAATAAAGATGCTTGAATCTGCAGCGTTACAAAAAAGTATCCTACATAATACTGGAGAAAGAACTGCAATAATGTAGGGTCAATTGATTCCCAATCTACGTAGATATATTCGGAAAGATAATCAAAAAATTCTGAAGATGAATCAGCAAAGAACATTGGAATTTCGGTGAATAAAAACAGTACTAGAATACTTAAGGCGAAAATGAAGGCGAATAGCACCACAAACATCAATATAATCGATGTTGACATTCTGGCTTTTAGCATAAATAGTCTTGCCAAAATGGACACCTCACTTGCTTATCAATGAAATTTTTAGATGATAATTATATTTCCTATTGTTAAAATTAACTTTACTCTAAGTTCAAATAATCCTATTGACTATTAAGAAAAATTTTCTTTGATTTTTGTAATGAGAATTTCTATCAAAAATAAAAATCTAATACAGAAATATTAAAATTATATAAATGAACTTTAAATATTTCAAAAAATAATATTAGTGATGTTTGGTTAAACGTATTTGTAGATGTTTTTTGCAGCGTATCTTCCCGAGGCCATCTCTTTCTCAATCTGGCTAAGAAGCAGTATGCGCTTGTAGGTTGGGGGATGCGTAGAAAACAGGTTGTTGAAGCGGTTCCATCTGCTCCTCTTAGCTTCTTTTTCCATAGCGAGCTCCAGTTCCTTCTCATCAAGCGTCCCGTCTTTGTCCAGATCATACTCACTTCCATGCTTCACAATATTTTGAATCTCGCTTCTCGCTCTCACCGGATCCTCTATGAAAAAAGCCCTAACTCCCTTGGTTTCCCTAGGGGTTACTGATAACCCGTAGGCGATTTTTGTGAGGGCGCTTTTTAGTCCTCTGGGGTTTTCGGTGACGTAGGCGGAGTAGGCGTCGGAGTAGAACTCTCTCATTCTACTTAAAGTTCTAACAATCAATAAACCTACTATGTATGCTACCATGGCAACTATGGCAACCGCGATGAGTAGTAATAATATAGCGCCTCCATCTCTTCTGCGGCCGGAGGGTATGCGGGCGAATCTTAAACTGTGAAAAGCAAACATTGCTATTATGAAGCAGAATACTGGTACGGCAGCTAGGCAGGTCATGACTAGGTGATCCTTGTGTTTTATGTGTCCTATTTCGTGCCCTATTACGGCTTCAATCTCTTTTTTGTTTAGTTTAGTTAGAAGTCCTTTTGTTACCACCAGGTTGGCACTCTTGGCGGTTCTCCCAAAGACAAAAGCGTTTGGCTCCTCGTCTGGCGTTATACCAATTTTCGGTGTCGGCAGATTACTCTTCTCAGACAATTCCTTAACCACGGATTCAAGCCACGGATTCTCACCCTTTTTAAAATAGCGCATATTAATGGAGTGTCTTACTACTGATGGTCCAATCGCCCACTGAGAAAGGATAAACAGTCCAGTGATTCCTGCCAAAACGAGTGAGATTACAGCGAATGTCAAAATATCTATTCCGAACACCGGGTTGATCCAGTTTAGAAAATAGAAAGCCAGAAATGTTATGCTCAGCAGAAACCCGAATAGAACTATAAACATAAAACCGATTGATACTCCCATTCTTGACTTAAGGCTAATCAATCTTCCCATTTTTTTGAGCCTTCTCTCGAATTCTTTTTAAATACACACGCCAATTAAAATTAAGCTTTTCTTTAATGCAACAGAGTTACATCTCTTAGGGAGTTTATATATTTGACTTGGAAATTTTGCAAGTTTTAGAAGGAGGGTATTTTATGGTAAAGGTTGAAGATAAAGCCCCTGATTTTTGCTTAATGAACCAAGACAATAAAGAAGTTTGTTTAAAAGATTTTTCGGGCAAATGGGTCGTTATTTACATATATGTTAAGGACAATACCAAAGGATGCACGGTGGAATCCCTAAATTTTTCCAATGTCTCAAAAGATTTCCAAAAATTAGGCATTATAGTGATCTGTGTGATTCCTGTTTCACCAAAAAGCCACAGCGGTTTTGTACAAAAACAGAAACTAAATTTAACACTACTGAATGATCCAGAAAACAAAATGCTTAAAGCATATGGAGCACGGGAATGAAAAAAATATATGGCAAAGAATACGTGGGAGTGATTCGTAGCACCTTTATTATAAGTCCTGAAGGAAAAATTGCTGCAGCTTAGCAAAAGATTAGAGTAGCAGGACACGTAGAAGAGGTGATGCAAAAATTAAAGGAATTAACATAAAAAACAGTAACCACTTTTAATTTTTTTCAATAATTCGCAAACAGTAAAATAATCTAATAGAAAATAATAAATCAAAAAAGCGAGGGGGATTTCCAATATAAAATTAAAAGCATAATGGTGATGAATCTATATACGAAATTTCTTATACAGCAGAATTATATCTTCTTAAATGAAATTTAATATTTGATTTATATTAATTATATTACAACTTTAAAAGGTAGAGGATTTAAATGGCAACTAGTAAAATTTCATGCGATCACTGCGGAGCTCCTTTGAAATATTCCTCGGGTGAAATAATTGTCACCTGCCCCTACTGCGGATACACGGTTGTAATAGACGTCGGTAAACCCTTCACCCTAGAACACTCACTTCTCCCAAGTAATTTCAATGAGAAAAAGGCAATAGACAGCGTTAAAAGCTGGATGAAACACAGCTTCATTGCTCCCGGAGATTTGGCACGCAGAGCAAAATTTACCGATGTCCAGTTACAATTCTTACCTTTCTGGATTATTCCCATAACTGCAAACTCCACATTCAGAGGACTATTTGAACGTACAGGTCCCCGCATTGAGAAAAAAGGATCAATAAAAAAGAATTATAATTGGATCGTGTTCGGCCAACGCAAGACAGAGTTTCCAACCAGAGAGTTTGATATTCCCCTTGAGGGAAGGATGCCTTATGACTTTCGAAAGATTCCTGAGGGCGCCAAGGTTTTTAATAGTGAGATAGGAGAGCATGAAGCTGTTGATATAGCTAAGCAGCAGATTAAAAATGACCATCGTTTTCTTGCTAAGCAGGACGCGGATCGGATTATTGACTTGGAAACAGAGTTTAAGGTGGGCAGGGCTTATTATCTTCATGCTCCGGTCTGGATTATGCGTTACAAGTACAAGGGTAAAAATTACCAGGTATTTTTGGATGGTTGTGAAGGAGAAGTGATTAAGGGAGACTTACCTACGAACATTGGCTTCTTTTAAAAATTTAATACCTTTGTTTATCCTTTCCATTTTTTATTAAAGATGTCTTCTAAGAAATACAATTAATTTAAATTATGTGACACATTATGGTTAGAAATAAGCATTGAGATACGGGAAGATAAGAAATGGGCGGGCTCGATTTTCTCTTCAGTCCCAATTCTGTCGCAATTATTGGCGCCTCAAGACATGAGGGCAAGGTTGGCTATACTGTACTTAAAAACCTCATCTCCAGCGATTTTCCAGGAGAAATTTATCCTGTAAATCCTTCGGCGGATGAGATTCTAGGTTATAAATCTTATAAAAATATACTTGATATAAATGAGTCTGTTGACCTAGCAATAGCAGCGGTGCCCGCTGAGTCGGTACTTGCGGTGGCTGAAGAGTGTGGTAAAAAGAAGATTAAGGGCATGGTGGTAATCTCCGCTGGATTTAGGGAGTCCGGCTATAAGGGTGCAGAGTTGGAGAGGGCTCTGGTTGAAAAAGCTAAAGAATATAATTTTCGGATATTAGGGCCAAATTGTCTAGGTTTTATTGACACATCTACGCCTATTAATGCCTCTTTCGCCTCTAAGCCTCCTTTGAAGGGGAATATTGTTTTTGCTTCCCAGAGTGGGGCAATCATGACTGGTATCCTTGATTGGTCGTTGGAAGAAGGAATTGGTTTTAATAAATTCATAAGTTTGGGAAATAAAAGTGATCTAGATGAAACTGACGTGATTGAAGCGTTGGCTAATGATCCTAATACCAAAGTGATACTATTATATTTAGAGGATGTCGAGGATGGCTCAAAATTTTTTGAAATTGCTAAAAAAACTTCCCGTATCAAACCTATTGTAGTACTAAAATCTGGGGTGAGTCCGGCTGGTGCTAGAGCTGCTTCCTCGCATACCGGGGCACTTGCCGGCAGCGATAAAGCCTACTCAACAGCATTTAAACAGATTGGAGTGCTAAGAGCCCACAACATAGAAGATCTCTTTAATTATGGAATAACTTTCTCTAAGCAAAATATTCCCAAAACTAGTTCAGTGGCTATAATAACCAATGCAGGTGGACCGAGCATTATTGCAACAGATGCAGTTGAAGCCGAAGGGCTGACAATGGCTACTTTTGAGTCGGAAACTATAGAATTCCTCAGAAACAATTTGCCCAGGGAGTCATCGATCTATAATCCAGTTGACATTCTGGGTGATGCCCGTGAAGATCGCTATGAACTTGCTTTGGACGCCGTTTTATCAGATTCCAATGTGGGTTGCGTTTTGGTTATACTCACTCCACAGGCTATGACTCGACCAATGGAAACCGCGAAGTCTATAATTAATATATCTAAAAAATATGAGCAAAAACCAGTTGTTACCTCTTTTATAGGCGGAAAAAGTGTTCGAGAAGCTTCTAAATCGTTGATTAATCACGGTATACCGTGCTTTGAATTTCCGGAACGAGGTGTAAAGTCTCTGGCGGGTTTGATTAATTTCGCATCCTTAAAGAAAGCTGATAAAGAAGAAGAAATACCAAGATTTGATGTTGATAAGGAGAAAGTAATTGAGATAATAACCAATGTTTATAATGATCACAGAGTGGTTTTACTTGGCCATGAAGCAGCCGCTGTGGCTAATGCTTATGGGATACCGACTCCCAAGGTTGAGATGGCAGGAAGCTTAGAAGAGGCTTTGGATATTGCTGAAAGAATAGGGTACCCTGTGGTTATGAAGGTTTCAAGTCCACAGATATTACACAAAACGGATATTGGTGGCGTCATAATGAACATTGAAAATCAAGAGGAAGTAACTAACGCTTATTACACAATCCTCTCAAATGTCTTTAAATTCTTTCCACAAGCTCAGATTAATGGAATAACAGTACAACAAATGGTTCCCCAGGGAAGAGAATTAATTATAGGAATGACTAGAGACCTAACATGGGGACCAATGATTGCTGCGGGGCTTGGCGGAATTTATGTAAATCTATTTGAGGATGTAGCCTTCAGAATATCACCTTTCTCCAGAAAGGAAGCAATTAATATGCTCTCGGAAACTAAAGCCTATAGATTACTAAAAGGTATCCGTGGTGAAAATCCCTCAGACATAGATTCCATAATAGAAGTAATTCTACGTGTTTCACAACTCTCGCAGGATTTTAAAATAATTAATGAACTGGATATAAACCCCCTCTTTGCTTACGAGGAAGGGGTCTCAGCATTAGATGTTAAAATAACACTGGAAAAGGGTTAAAAAATCAAATCGAAAAAAATGGCGTGAATGAAAATGAGTGATCCAAAAAAATTGATGATCTCGGGATTTCGTCAGAGTGGTAAAACCGCGTTTTGCCTTTCTTTGGCGCTCATATTACGGGATCAAGGGCTTAAAGTCGGTTATTTCAAACCAATCGGATGGCAAACTTTTGTGAGAGAACGTTTTCCATCGGGAAAACAACTCGGATACTTAATAGACCCGGATGCTCAGTTGATGAAGGAAGTATTAAAGTTAGAACAATCAATGGAGGATATTGTTCCAGTATTAGCTGATTTCAATTACTTGACTTCAATGGCTAAGGAAACTAACGAAGCCCTTGAAAAAAGAATCGAAAAAGCTTACAGTAGGGTTTCAGAGGGAGTAGATGTACTACTTATTGAGGGAGGACATATACCGCAACTTCTCTACAGTAAAAGGTTGTCAACTTTCAATATGGCGAAAAAGTTTGACGCCAAGTTTCTTATTATAGGCCTTATTCGTAGTGATATCCACGTGGATGACCTGATTTTTAGAAAAACTATATTGGATTTATTAGACATAGATTGCATAGGCACAATTCTAAATAACATTCCAAGAATTTCTTTACAAAGAACTAAAGATGTGATTAAATCCGTTCTTGAGCGAGATGGTCTAAAAGTCTGGGGAATAATAGAGGAAAATAGAGAACTCACAGCTCCCAGTGTTGCCGATATACAAGATTTGATGGAAGGCGAAATACTGGAAGGCCCATCAAACTTGGATAATATTTTGGTTGAAGATATTCTAGTAGGTTCTATGACCGCTGAAAGTGCCATTAAATATTTTAGACGTAGTATAAATAAAGCGGTGATAATGGGAGGAGACCGAGAGGACATAGCGTTAGCCGCACTTGAAACCAGCACCTCAGTACTAATTCTAACCGGAAATCTGTACCCTGCGGTTAGAGTGCTATCAAAAGCCAAGGAGAAGAATGTTCCAGTGATTCTTGTTCCCTATGACACCTACACTACAATAAGCAAGTTAGAAGGATTAACTGGAAAATTGAAGCCCGGTAACACAGAACGAATTAAAAAATTAAAAGAAACAGTAAAAGCAGAAATTGACTGGAAAGGGATCTATGAAGCTCTTTAAATATTATTCTAGATGCAAGGAGGAAAATCTTTGAAATACATGCTTGAAGATATGACTTGGCTCGAAGTTGAAGAAGCATTGAAAAAAACAAATTCTGTAATAGTTCCTTTTGGCTCAGTGGAGGAACATGGCCCCCATCTTCCAACATCAACAGACAGCGATCTCTGCTACGCAATTGTAAAAAAAGTAGCAGAAGGCACCAATTTTCTCGTCGCCCCCATAGTGAATTATGGCTTGTGCCGCTCCACTCGAGAATTTCCTGGAACCGTTTCTATTGGATTTGAAACCCTTAAACAACTAGTAAAAGATATTCTGTTCGAATTGGTAAATCAAGGATTCAGTAAAATTGTACTTTTCAGTTTCCACGCTGGGTCTACACACCTTATGGCATTAAAAGAAGCAGCCTTCGATTTCTCATTGGAGAATAAGAGCATAAAAACCTTCCTAGTTTCTAGCATTGATTTAGCCGGACAAGAACTCTTAAAAGTGCTGGAAACCATTCCCCAGCACGCCTGCGAACTTGAAACATCTCTAATGCTTTTCCTAAAACCGGAAACAGTTCAAATGGAAAAAGTCGTTGAAGAATATCCCTCCGGTCCCCGTTTTCTCGTTTCGCCTTCAGGAAGGGACTGGATGAAAACAGGAGTCATGGGCGATCCCCGAAAAGCTTCAGCAGAGAAGGGTGAAAAAATATTCAACTTAATGACTAAACGACTTAAAGAAATCCTCACCGACATTGCAAAAGATTGATTCCCAGCAGAATCATGGTTTTTTGCCTTTTCTTGCCTCCTCTAATTGTTTCTGCTGTTCGAGAAAGAATTCTGGTGTACAAATCTGATAAGGTATGGGGTATCTTGAACCTCCTTTATGAGTTCCCTCCAAACCTTCTAACACCGAATCGATAAACTCTAATGGTATAGAGGCAACCAGGTCGCTATCCATTGCTAATCCAAAGCGTCGGTCACCAAGGCAGGGCATGGCTATCTGTATTTTGCCTGTAAGGTACACGTTTGATATGGTATCTGCGCATACGGCGTCCCCAAAGGTGGAGATAATAATTCTTCCACCCTCTTTCCACAGGGAACCCTGAATTACCCTCAACATTTGAGCAGTATTGCCATAAATCATAACAAAATCCGGATCATACTCCACCCTACTCAAAGCACCCGAAACAATAGCTCCGAACTTTCCATACGGCATTTTGGGAATCATGTTTGAGGTCTTCTTAGCCCCTTCCAAAGTCTCATTATACCTTCCAACAAAAAAATACCCCTCCAAAAATATATCGTATGGTTCTACAAATCCTAAAGCTATCTCTGCTAAAGGGCATATATTATCCTCTTCTGTTAGACCCATTGTCCATCCATAGTATCTGGAATAGCTGAATATTTGGCAAAGGGCTATTTTTTTGTCAGGTCTTTTTAGTCTACTTATGTTTTTTAATTCTTTTTCCTCTTCCAGTAGCTTCACCCCGATAGGGAATGTAGCCAGCCTGAGATACCTATTTAGCTTATCATCCAATTCCTTCCATTTATCCATGAGGATTAACCACCTTTTTAACACTTGATTAATCACAATTAGATTCTTTAAGTGGAACTGTTTTAGTGTAGAAATCATAGACATTTGTCACCCCCCTCTTTAAATTTCTTTTCCGAGTT
>NZ_JBRAKS010000092.1:0-12284 GCF_052745115.1 Candidatus Jordarchaeum sp. | reverse complement strand
AACCGAACACCATTTAGGCGGTGTCCTAAATGGGTAAGTTTCGGACAACGGTTCTGCGGGAACCGGTAAGACTTCTCTTGCTTTAGAGATAATTAAGTATTTATCTTCAAGTGGAAATGCTTTTTACCTTTCTACGAGAGTCTCGCCTGAAAAGGTTCTGACTCAGTTCCCTTGGGCAAGGGATTGCTTAAAAGAGCAGAACATTCTGGACGCTAAGCAACCTCACTTAGCCGCGGACACCCCTATGCATGTACTATTTGAGTATACTGATCAGCCTGAGTTTTTAAAATCATTGAACGCCAAAATTCAAACTTCGCAACGCCGCCCAGTGACGGTTATCATTGATAGTTTAGACGCCCTTAAAACAAATCTCAAAATCCCAGAGGCAGACACCACTCTCGAAAGCATTCTTTTAGAAATTGGCGAAAAAACAGCTACAAATATTTTATTCATAACAGAAACCGAGGAAAGCAAGAAACTGGATTACCTAACCGATGGAGTAGTAAGACTAGAAAAAGAAATCATAAATGGAAGATTAGTGAGAAAAATATATCTGGAAAAGATTCGCGGAGGACGAATAGAACAGCCATTTTATCTTTTCACCCTTAAAGATAGCAGATTTACCTCTTTTGAGGCGAAACACTTTCCACCTATTAAATACGTAGGTGAGAAATTAGATTTAAAACCGAGGAGGGAGCTTATTCCCATCTCTATTAGAGAAATGAATAATATTCTTTATGGAGGACTAAGAAAAGGGACATTTAACCTCATAGAAGGAACAAGTGTTATGGGGACAGAGTACATTTACCTGGTGTTTCCTATATTCTCTAGTTTTATTCAAAACGGGTTCCCTGTGTTTGTAACCCCTCCCCAAACCGCTACCACCAAGTTAAGTCTAGATTACGTGACAACCATAATGGGAGTAAGAAATAACGAAAGCACTATGTCCATGCTACGAAAATATCTTTATTTCTTACAATCCACGGAGTCGATAGAAAAAACTTGGGAAAACGAAATTAGTATTTCAAAAACAAATATAGAGAATTTTAGTGAGGTCTATCGAAAATCGATAACTGAAATCACTAAAAAACTAGGTGCTGAAACCTTTTTGTGGTTCCTAGGGGTGGACACCATGGAGCGAATCTATGGAGAGGAGACTTTTAGTAGAGCGCTAGGAACCCTGGTTCTTGAAGTAAGCTCTTTAAATGGAATCTGTCTAGCTCTAGCAAAACGCGGAGTAAAATGTATGGATACCCTAATTCATCTAGCCTCAACTCATTTCATAATGGATAACATAGGAGCACCAATACTATACGGTGAATTTCCCAAAACAAAAATCTATGCCATAGTCACAGGAACGAAAAACGGAAGCCATCGAGTAGATCTAGTAGGCATCGAATAAATCAAAACAATTTGAAAACTAAATAATTATTTAAATTTATTATATAATCTTAAAAAAAGCAATCGAAATGGTGTTTAAAGTCTGAGGTAAGAAAAAATATAGTACATAATATGATTAGGGGGAGTGCCCTAGTTCTCTGGCTCTTGACTCAATGAATTCTGCAACCTTTTCTTCACTATATTTTTTGTCTTCCTGTTGTTTTTTCAAATGTGCTCTGATGGTGTTTAAAAGATTTTCCATATTTAAGGGTTTGAGTAAGTAGCCGTCCGCGTCTTTGTTTACAGCTTCTATTGCGTTTTGCATTGTGGGATACCCAGTTATAATTATTTTAACCATTTTGGGTACAGTATCTTTCATTAAGGTAAGGAGTTTTATTCCTTCAATGTCTGGGAGTCGAATGTCTATCAATGCGAGATTATAAAAGTTGGTGTTTGATTTTTCGATTGCTTCTTTTCCGTTAGCCGCAGTGTCAATCATGTATCCTTCTTCTTCCAGAATGGTGGTTAAAACTTTTCTTATACTTTCATCATCATCAACAATAAGAATTCTCACAGGTTCACTCATACTACGGGCCTCCTTTTATTTTGGTTTTAATTGGAAGGGTTACCGTGATTGTTGTACCTTTCCCAATCATACTCTCTACCAGAATGGAGCCTCCATGCGCCTCCACGATGCGTTTACAAATAGCCAAGCCGACCCCGAGCCCTTTCGCCTTGGTGGTAAAGAGAGGGGTTCCAATCTTATCCATAATATCCTTTCTTATTCCTACTCCAGTATCAGTGAAAACAATTTTAACCTTTCCGTCTATTATCTTGCTCGTTATCTTAAGTTCACCGTCTCTAGGCATAGCGTCAATCGAATTTTTAATGATATTGGTAAATACTCTTTCCATTTTCTGGACATCAACCTTTAGCCTCGCATCTTCCGTAGTTAAATTAACCAAGCGTATCTTTTCCGGAATTTCCACCAAACTTAAAGCATCATTCAGAATCTTTCGGGGATTGGTCTCGGTAAATTCTAGTTGTACTTCTTTTGAGTATTCTAGAAGGTCATTTATGATTTTATTAGAATAATCAATGTCTTTCTCAATAAGCTCCAGCATCTCCCTTGTTTTCTCATCTATTTCTGAACCCAATTTCTTTTTCAGGTAGAAAACGGCTCCCGCAATGCCTGTCAACGGGTTGCGGAGGTCATGCCCCACCATCGTTGCCACTTCTCCTATAGTAGCCAGTCGCTCCGATCTAAGAAAAGCTTCCTCCATCAACTTGCGTTCAGTTATATCTTTTGTTATTCCTACAAAACCTACGGGGTTCCCCGAAGCATCTCGCATAACACTAGCAGACAATTCTGCTGGAAATTCACGTCCATCTTTAGTCCGGAGAGTGTACTCAACATTTTTCAATGAACCTTCCTCTAATGTTTTCACTAAATTCTCAGCAGCTCTTTCTTTATCTTTTTCCGCAATATATTCAAAAGCACTTTGACCAATCACTTCTTCCTTCGATGAGAAACCGTGAACATCCAAAGTTGCTTGGTTGCATTCAACCATATTTCCATACAAGTCAGTTACTGTAATTGCATCTGGAGACGAAGCCAAAATGGTTCGAAACTTCTCTTCGCTTTCCCTTAACTCTCTGGTTCTATCTTCCACTATTTCCTCTAGACGCTCTGCATATTCCTTCAATTCTTTCTCCATTCTTTTACGCTCAGTTATGTTCCGGATAAAAGCCATATCCGCGGGTTTGCCTTGAAAATTAATGCGCACCGCGTTCAGCTCAACCGGTAAAGTTGTACCATCTTTCATCAGAATTTCGATCTCGTACATTGACGGCACTTCTTTCCCAACCATTCGGTCGGTATATCTCTCAAGAACAAGTTCCCGGTAATTCGGAGCAATAAAATCCAAGAAATTGGCCCCTATCAGTACTTCAGGGGTGTAACCCACAAGTTCTAGGGAGCTGGTGTTAATGAATTTAATTACGCCGTCTTGGAGTATTACGATACCATCCTTTGAACTTTCAACTAGGGCGGAATATTTGGCCTCCGATTCCCGTAGTGCCTCTTCCGCCCGCTTACGCTCGGTGATTTCCAATGTGACCTCAACAGCGCCTATAAGGTTTCCATTTTCGTCTCTAGCAGGATAGGCTCGAATGAACCACACTCTGCCGTCGGGAGTAGTCATTTCTCCCTCTTCTGATCGACCAGTTTTAAAAGTTTTCACTATGGGGCAGCCTTCACAGGGTTCGCTACGCTGTTGCCAAACCTCATAACAATAGCGTCCCACTAACTTATCGGGGGCCAAACCCACTGATTCCCCCGCAGCCCTATTTGTCCATATAATTTTACATTCCGTATCTTGATAAACAACATGCTCAGCTATGCTCTCTAGGATTAAGGCTTTTTCATGCTCCGTTTTTTTCAAGGCTTCCTCCATTGATTTACGCTCGGTAATGTCCCTTGACATACCAACTATGGCTTTAGGATTTCCTTGCGCATCCAATATTAAAGAAGCACTTGTTTCTGCAGAAAAAATGGTGCCATCCTTTTTAACCAATTTATACTCGACATTCCGCATATAGCCCTTTTCAAAGATCTGCCGCATAATCTCTATTGCACGTTGATGGTCTTCAGGTGCAATAAAATCAAAACCATTTTTTCCAACCAACTCTTCCTCTGTATCATACCCATGTAGCTTTAGAGCCTGCTGGTTAACCATTAAGATTTTACTATTCATATCAGTAAGTACAATGGGATCGGGAGATGTTTCAATGAGAGTGCGATATTTTTCTTCACTCTCTCGTAGTGCCTCTTCCATCCGTTTACGCTCAGTCATGTCAATGACCGAAACAAAAACTTTTGACCATGTTTTTTCGTAGCCGGGAGCTATAGACCACTTCAATTGAACATGTTTTCTTTCTCCTCTCATCGTTTTAATGGTAGATTCACTTTCAAAAATAGTTTTACCTTCGGCTAGTGCCATCAGTTCTTCTTTGAACATATCCAATGACTTTTTACCGAAAATTTGTTTTAGAGCACTCAGAAGCTCTTCCTTACTTCCGGCTTGATATAACTCTAGGGTAGATTTATTTATATCAACCACTTTCACCATTGATGCGCAGTGAGCAACAGCACTTGGGTGATTCTCAAAATATATTTTAAAGTCTTTGACACCTGAATCCCGTAAATCGTCAATGTATGCCTTAACTTTGGAGAAGTCTTCCTCCCAGAGCGAGATCGGAGAATCCTCGAAGAGACCGCGATACCGTTCCTCACTCATCCGCAGCTCTTCTTCTGCCCGCTTACGCTCTGTGATATCTATAATAATTCCTCTTAAGCCCGCAGTTTTGTTCTCACGCATAATGGGACTGGAGTGTATAATAACTGGGAAAGTGCTACCGTCTTTTCTCAGTGCCGTATACTCATTAACACCTAGCTGTTCTCCCTTCAATACCCTTAGAATATTCTCATTGGCTCTCTTTCGATCCTCGGTTATTAACATTTGAAGAGCACTCAAGCCTTTATCAAAATCCTCTTGAGTATAACCAAAAGAGTCAAATCCACGACGGTTCGCAAATATAATATTAGCTTTTTCATCAGTTTCAAAAACAGTTTGGGGCAATAAATCAACCAACTCTCTGTATCTTTTCTCACTCTCCTCCAACGCTTTCTCCGCCCGCTTGCGCTCAGCGATTTCTACCCGAAGTTGCTTATTGGCTTTTACCAGTTCTGCGATACTCTCCTGCACTTGGTCTTCCAACTGTTCCCCATACTTCTGTAACTCCTCTTCTGTCCGTCTAAAATTAGTTATATCTCTGAAGATTCCTTGTAATACTTTTCTGCCTTTAAACATCATAACGCTAGCACTTATGGAAACCGGGACAATGGAGCCGTCACTTCTAATAACCTCAGCATTAAAATCCACTATACGTCCGGCTTCAATATATTTTCTGAATTTTTCTTGATAGTATTGAACCTTGCCTTGCGGATGTAATTGCGCCTGGTGCATGCCTATGATTTCCTTCTGGGAAATGCCCAGTAGTCTCTCCGCAGCTCTGTTCGCATCTAAAATACTTCCAGTTTCAATATCTGCAATAAATATTGCATCGTTGGATTCTTCGAACAGAATCCGGTATTTTTCCCAGCCCTCCCGTAGTTCTTCCTCAGTACGTTTGCGCTCCAGTGCTCGCCCAATAATCTCGGAAGATATGCGGAGAAGTGCAAAATCATCATAATTCCACTGTCCAGTTTTTGTGACATTATCAAAGCCTATATACCCGGAGAGTTCTCCCCCTACATATATGGGAAATGCTAGAACCGATTTGATGTTTTGACTCTCAAATGCTATTCTTTCAGCTTCTGCTTCTTCAGGCAGCTTTGAAACATCATCGATTTGAATAACCTCTCCTTTACGAAGTTTATTCATCCACCACCTATACATTTCATAAGAGATGTTCTGGAGATTATTAATCAGAGGTGTCACTCCTTCAGCACACCACTCATGGGTATTGTCCATAATTTTTTGATCCTTACTGAAAAGAAAGAGGTAGACGCGATCAGCTCCACTTAAAAATCCCATGTCAGCAAGGGCGTGGTTAATGGCATCATCAATATTGAACACTCCAACAAATCGGGAAAATATTTTTGAAATAGTTTTTTCTAATTCCAACCGGCGCTCCAAGATTTCACTCTTAACCGTATAATCTTCTTTCAAAACCGCTCACTTCTCCAAAGAATCTATTCTTAGAAGTTCTTCCTTTCAAATTGGATACCCCTCAACTCGTTTATGTAATCCAAAAAATCGTAGCCTTCCTTCTCCTCAAATCGTAACTCCAGCTTAGAATATAATCTTTTAAGTATCAAGTTTTCAATTGTAGAAGCAGAGAAGCTAATAATCTTCCTTAAAGCATCATCCAAAAAATCAATTCTATTACGACTTTTATCCCCTAAAGAGTAGTATCTATTTGCGCATAGAGCGATGATTTTTGCTGACCCTTCTCCAAGAATCTGCTTTAGTACACTATGCATTGTTTCCAGTATCAGATTTTCCAAACTTTCCCCAATTGGGTTAGTTGAAGAGTCTTCGAAAACCATTTCTAATCTTCCTAACCACTTTACTTTATACATATAACAGGTTTTTAAATAAGATTTTCTTTCCCATTTTTACAGTACAAGAAAGTTTAGAAATTATTAAAAATAAGGTGTGCATTTAGCTGAGCAAAATGGAAAAGGATTATTATTCCCCTTTTTGCCAAACGTAGGTTTCTATTCGCTTTTCCTTCAGGTTCCACGCTTAAAGCAAAAGAGGGAAGCATTAAGCCTCTTTCCGCTTTTCCAGCAATTATAGGAGAGATCTGAAACTTGAGCTAAATGCACACAAAATAAGTAATTAAAAAATAACAAGTTTTTGAGAATTGAATTAAACACGTATATACTTTATTAGAGTAACAATTTTTGTTCTTCCCCTAGACTCTCTTTTAATAAAACCCTTTTTCTCCAGTATTGAAAGAGTGATGCTTACCTTAGCTTTACTATAATTTGTTTCTTTCTGAATCTCTTTCTGTGTAATGCGCTTATTTTCAGAGGAAGCAATAGCTCGGAGAATCTCGATCTCCGCCTCGTTCAGCAGAGTGAGGGAAGTATCGGTCACTGTTTCAACCAATCTAGTTCTATGATAAAGATAGAAGACAAACATTCCAACACCGAGACCCGCCAAAAAAATAGCTACAAAGAACAATGGATTAGGACTCGAGGCAGTAGTGTAAAAAATTGGAAGATAGAGTATTGGGGATTCAGTTGTTGGAGTCAATAGTTGGTATCGGACCACGAAGAGTTCTGAATAGCCTTCGGTCAATCCGAGATTCCATTGGAAAATTAGAGAGGAACCATCTGTAAAGTTTAAACTATTAGGAGGATAAAGAGGATCTACACCCGAGCACAAAAACCTCTCAGGTGGAAGCTTCACCTGAAAAGTTATATTATCCATATTGACATCTGCTCTGAGAGCATAATAAAACTGGGCAAAACTGCTAGTAAGTGAAATAACTTGAGGAGTGTCAAAACCAACAGTAAAATTATACAAAAAAGTCGGTTTAAGTTCAGACACGTTCAGGCGAATAATGGTTTTAGTAGACAAAGTTTCAATTATCGTGCGATAAAGCGGCCCCGTTTCGTTATATACTTGGATATTCATAATATTAGTTAAACTGAAGGATACATTTAATTCATCTATAGGTGTGGTTCCTGTATTGTTTGCGGAAAAGAAGCATGAGAAATGAGCGGTATCATTATCATAAAGAATAATATTAAACCTCACATCAACATACTCAAAGGAAGAAGGAGATTTAGCAACCAGTAGATGAGAATTGCAGTAACCACTATTAAGAGAAGAAATGTAAAAAGATCGACTTGAAACTTGACCGTAGGGGAGAGCTACAAGATAAATAAAAAGTAACCCAAATATTAAGATTAAAAGAAGTATGCTAATATTAAAATGAGGATTCCTTTCTGCTAGAATTTTTAGCGAAGAAACACTAGAACACATTAAAACACCATCGAGAAAACATTGCTTGTCTAAATTTTAATCTCTAGATTACTTTAAGTTTTACTATTCCTGCATACTTTAAATCCGCAGTATTTAATTAAAAAAAGTATATTATAATAAAAATACAAAATAAACAATAAACTAAATTCTTTTTCTTCTCAGATAGTAAACTATAGCAATTATTAGCGCGACAGTCGAAACTCCCAAAATAATAAGATGAGATAATCCTATTGCAGGTGAATAATAGTACAAAACCAGAAATAGAGACTGAAGAATTTCCAGCATATTATCGGAAGGCGGATTATACATTGAAAAAGACGGATCCAAAAATATAGTGTTTCCAGTAATGTTTCCGTAATAGGGCACTGATAAATAAAGGTTAAAGGCTGCCCCGTTCGTCATGAAAGAGGAATTCAGAAATGTTGGAGACTCATCTCCTGTGATTGCCTTATTGAACCAACGGAGTTCACCGCGAGTAACATTATTAAGTGTTATGAGCGAAATTAAGCTTTCATATTCGTCAACAGAAGGTACAGGCTCCGTATTAATCATAGGCTCAGTACTGTCGATTATACTTCCATTCGCGAGCTGGAACAAATGTTTCTCATTTCCCTCATTTCTAAGAGATATATTCAAAGCGAGCATCCTGTAATCATAATCGCCATTTCCATCTTCAGGTGCCCATTGATAATTAACAATTTGAATAAAGGTTTTAATCGTGAATTCTCCGAGTACACCAAAATTAATTTTAGGATAACTCGGACTAATTGGAACAGTTTTATTTACGAAGTAAAGATGCAGCCAGAAATTGATAATTATAGGGGGCACGAATTTAGATGTTCCGGTTTGGAGTAAGACCACTTCACTAGAAGCGGAGTCGATGTTGGGGTGGAACCATATGAAATCGTTTAAATCTGTAGTGTTGATAAGATGGTCTTCTATATCGAATATACCGTTTTGATTAGTGTCGTTGAATTCAATTAGATGGGTGTAGTAAACTCCGAATTGGACGCTTTTCGCAGGATCCTGTCTGAAGGAAAAGATTCCGGAAGGCAAAAAGCTCCCATTATCGGCAGGTAGCAGGTTTAGCATGATTTTGTTTGAATAGAGTATTCCTTGGGCTGGGAGGAACCATGATGATGCGTTGATCTGTGAATTACTATATTTCCCAGCGTTAAAAGTTGCTACACTGGGTGTAGAGAGTAGTGGAGTAATCGTGATGAAGAATAGGAGAGCCAATGCAAAGAGTATGGTAAATAGTCTCGAGTGGCGAATCATTTTCTATCTACCTCTTTTTCGATTTTTTCGAGTCTTTTCTCCATTAATAAAAGATTCATCCAGATTCTAGATAATTTCATTAATATGTCTTCCATATTAGTAGCGAGTTCAGTGTAAAGTCCGGCCAATGATTCTTCAAGGTATTCAATTTCCAAATCTTCAGAGGTCGATTCATTCAAGACGATTCACCTTTTTTAAATTTTTTATTTTTAATTTTATTTCCTTTTTTATGGCTCCATTACCAACGTCGACAAGTGTCATAAAAACAGACGCAGCAGGAGCATGGTTTTTCTGAGCCACATCTATTCACTTCCTAGGTTGTTACAGGTTTGGTCTCTTTAGTATCTCCATTCTTGGATAAAAGGAATAAGAGGTGGGGGAGAGGAATCTCCCATTCCTTCTAAATGTGTACATAAACTGCGATCTCAGGCTATTAGAGATGCTCATATTAAGTGGCTTGAACCGTACTGCAGTCTTTACGATATCTTCCTATACCTTTATATTAACGCTAAGAGCAATGCAAGAGCTTCTGGTCCCGGTATTGGCGGAACTGGTAGATTTCCCCAGATTCCTCCGAGGAATCCTAATAGCCAATCTGGCACTGGTAGTCCTGACAAGTGTTGTCCTATGCCTCCGAATATGCCTCCTAAGAAGTTGCCTATGCCTTGTCCTATGCCTTCCAATAGTCCCAGTACATTTTTGAGAACTCCTATGGCTGGGTTGCCGACTTTTTCAAGTGCATCAGTTATTGCTCCTATAGCCACTGATATTCCTATTATTTCGAACAACGACATTCTTCTCTAACCTCCTTTTTATTATTCATAGTTTTTCACCTGGTTTATATTTATGTTTAGTTATTATTTAAAAATTTTTTATAAACTATTTAAAATCTGTACCAAATATCATTAAAAAAGCCATTAAAAATGAAAAGAAGGTTTATAACCGTTTATAATTGTTTAAAAAGGAAAAAGAATTATCGAATCAAAAAATATAACCTAAAAAGTGTTAAATAATATAGATAAAGAGTAGTCCTAATGTATTCTATTCGTTTAATGAAAATCAAAAATGGACTTGCATACAGAAATTTTTTGCTGGGCACATTTCGCATTTGTGTTTTCTGCAATAGTTTTTACCTATTCTGAGCAGAGCGGTTTCAAAATTTGAGAAATTATATCCTTCTAATCTTTTTTGTTCCCAGATTTTTAGAAGTTCCTGAAGGTTTGACTTTTTATCTACTTTCTTGATTAATCCTAGATTTTTGGCAGAATTAACGGTTAGATCTTGTAGAGGAGGATTTGCTTTCCTCCATATGCCTCTGAGTTCTCTTAGGAAAATATTTACTGTAACGTCGCCTATTCCCTTTCCAAGGTTCTTCAATTTTTGTTCGAGATCTTGAGAGTCGCTTGATTTTTCGTGCAGGATATTCAGGTCTCCATTGTATTTCTTTTTTAGATTCTCCATAACTTCCAGAAATTTATCTGCGGTTTTGTAATCATACCTCACATATCCCCCCTTGTCTAGAGTGAATACCATTCCATGCCAACCTCTTTTCAGAATTTTTTCAGCTGATAGAAGATCATCTTTTTCAAATTCCCGGTAGGTGTTTTTGGCTATTGTTTCTGATATTCGCGCTCCGAATAGTAGTGAGGCTACGAACCATTTGAATATTTCATCTGAACTCTTCTCTTGCAGATTTATTCCAAGTTCCTTTGAGAACAATCCCCCCTGTTTAACCGTAATCTCCTTGATTACTTCCCTCATATGTTTCATGTTTTCAAAATGTGTTTTAGTTTTTAAAAGTCTTGTTAAATGGAAGTTATTAAAAATAATTTATTTATGAGAATAAGAGTAATAAGAGTAAACCTGGATTGTAGATATACTTTTTAACATGTTTGTTAATGCTTAAAATCGGTAAAAGACATGCACAAAACTTAAACAGTCTACAGTAGAGGGAAATGGAGACAGATTTCCTTCTTTAATTAAATTGTAAGAAATATTGGAGGTTGTCCTTATATGATCGAATCATGGGAACATGAGTTTATTAAAACAAATGGGGTTCGCCTTCATTGTGTTACTCAAGGGCAGGGGAAACTAATGATATTGTTGCATGGTTTTCCAGAGTTCTGGTATTCTTGGAGGCATCAGATACCCGTTATGGCGAAGTATTTTAAAGTTGTGGCACCAGACATGAGAGGCTACAATGAGAGTGAAAAACCGGAGGGGGTAAAAAATTACAGACTTAACTTACTGGTTGAGGACGTTATGGGTCTCATTAAAGCGTTAGGAGAGGAGAAAGCAATAATTGTGGGTCATGACTGGGGAGCCATCGTGGCCTGGTCATTTGCAATGATACACCCGGAAGCCACCGAGAAACTAATAATTATGAACGTGCCACATCCTCAGGTTTGGCAGGAGAAAGCAAAGTATAATGCTAGACAACTCCAGAAGAGTTGGTACGTTTTCTTCTTCCAGACTGAGAAAGTTCCTGAAAACTATTTTAGCAAAAATAATTTTCTTGCTATGAGGCTGATGCTTAGTAATTCAACTTTTAAGAAAGGAGTTTTTAGTGAAGAGGACTTGGAGAAATTCGTGGAGGCTTGGTCCAAACCTGGAGCACTAACTGCGGGCATAAACTATTACCGGGCAAACATCAGACCCGAAATTTTCATGGAAGATATTGATTTAAACTTTCCAAAAATAACCAGTCCCACACTGGTAATTTGGGGAGAGGAAGATTTAGCTCTTACACTCGAAGTCAGCAAAGGAGCGGAGAAATACGTCAATGCCCCCTACACTATAAGATATATCCCCAACTGTGGACACTGGGTACAACAGGAAGAACCAGAACTTGTTAACAAATATGTGCTCGAATTTCTAAGCGAATACACAAGATAGATTTTCAATTTATAGTCCTTCTAAGTGCAAGAAATAAGTAAAATAATAATGTATTAATTCTATTTTTCCTTATTCATTGCGAAATTTACAATTCAATGAATAAAAGTTAAAAATGTGTAGAAATCATAGACATTTGTCACCCCCCCTCTTTAAATTTCTTTTCCGAGT
>NZ_JBRAKS010000091.1:0-12369 GCF_052745115.1 Candidatus Jordarchaeum sp. | reverse complement strand
TAGCCATATATGGTATTATTTAGTATTAAATCTTCCTACTGTTGTAAACCCTTTTGATATCATCTATCTGCTTTATTGCTCCCATTAATATTCCTGGTAGAAAACAGGCTCCACCCATACCTTGTGATCTAAGTATTTGGTTAGCTGGGCAGATTCTGCATCCCGTAACCTCAATGTTTAATTCATGGTCTTCAATGCTTACGTCAATTTTTTCACCGAGTTGCAAGTCGTTTTGAAGATAGGTCCCTAGTTCCTTTTCAAGTTCCTGAAGACTTATTTTTCCTCCATTCGACAATTGAGAACCGAGGTCTCTTCCTAGTTTAACAAAGACTTTTTGCACATCTTCTCCGAGTGCTTTAACCAGCGCTACGTGATATTTTTCGAATAGACTTTGGTATCTGTTTGTCCATATAACTAGCCTCCAATTCGGGGCAATAAGTGGGTTTATTTAAGCTTTTTTCTTAAAGTTTAGAGAAACTAATAAAAAAATACTTATTTGATAAAAATAAATTTAAGATTGTTTATTTTTGGGGGCTTCTCAGTTCCATTAGATATTTCTTAGTCATGATGGGGTTGAAAGCGAGACGTGTTCCCACTTGACGTGTATTTTCATATTTTAAATAGTACAATTTTAAGCGGTGGGGACATTCTGCAATATCTACTAGTCTGTTTATCAAGATTTGAGCTATCTTTCTAGCCCCTAGAGCCGTTTGTCTAAAAGTTTTTACTGTAATGTACATATTCCGTTTATAAACAAGCCAATCCCCAAAAACAATAATAATTACCAGAAGAAGCAGTGGAAGCGCACCAATAAGTGAAAACTCTGTTTCTATTTGGGAAAAATTCGTAAATATTAGTATAGTGGATATCACACCAATAATTATTACTAAAAACATTAAAATTATAATTAGACGAAATCCTGAAAATCTCTGATAAGCTTTCCGCATATCCTCCAATCCCTTCCTTAAACCTGACCAGTCAACCTTTTCCTTACCCCCAATTATTTTTATGGCTTCATCTAAGTTAGGATCATTCAGTAATCGATTAGTAAATAGAGGAGGTCTGAGCCCTGCGTAAGCGTCAATCTCCTCTATCCAAAATTTTAACCTCTTTTCCAACGACATTTTTGCCACTCTGAATAAATTCAACGAGATTACCTTATTAACTATTACAAATTCTAAATATGTGCTCCCTTATTATGATATGTTTAGTTATATTCGGGAGAAAGTTTTAAGACTATTAAGCATTATTTTTCTTTATCGGCGATTAAGGGTTGTCCACCATGATCAAAGTTTTTGAGGACCTTGTTTCAAATCGTCATGATAATGTAATCAAATGGAAAAAACTGGGTAAGAAGGTCTTCGGCTATTTCTGCTCTTATGTTCCGGAGGAAATCATTCACGCTGCAGGGATTATACCCGTTAGAATAATGGGTGGTTTCGATGATATAACCCTAGCCGACGTTCACCTACCAAGCTACGTGTGCTCCTTTGCACGCAGCTGTTATGATCAAGGTCTGAAGGATCGTTACAACCACCTGGACGGATTGGTGTTTCCTTACACATGTGACACCATGGTCTCAGTTTATAACATCTGGAAGGCTGACATTAAAACAGATTACATAGGTTTTGTGGATCCTCTCTGTGCCAAAACCGAGACTTCAAAAAAATATTTCCGAGAAGAAGTAGCAAGATTCAAGTCATCACTGGAAACTCTTCTGGGGAGAGAGATTTCGGATAATTCTCTTAAGGATTCTATTTCAATTTATAACGAGAACAGAAGACTTTTGAAAGAAGTCTACGAATTTAGGAGGAATTCAATTCCCCCAATTTCTGGGGTTGAGGCTCTGGAAATAGTTAGATCGAGCATGTTGACTCCCAAGGAGGAGCACAATCAACTGCTTAAGAACCTGCTGGAAAAAATATCAGATAGGGAGAACCGACCCGAGCCGGGGTTAAGAATACTTGTTTCGGGTAGCGTGATATACGACTCAGAAATACTCAAAATGATTGAGAACTCGGGGGGACTCGTAGTAGCTGATGACCTCTGCACGGGAACCCGTTACTTCTGGGATCAAGTTAACGAGAAGGCTCCTCCTATTACCGGCATAGCAGACCGATACTATGAAAGAATTCCCTGTCCCTGCAATTACGCACCAGAAAAACGTTTAGAACACATTTTTAATCTTATAAAAGACTACAATGTGGAGGCAGTAATATTTACACTACAAAAGTTTTGCGACCCCCACCTTTTCGATTATCCTTTCATAGAGGAGAGGTTGAGAGAGGTTGAAATCCCCACACTTCTCATTGAAACCGAACACGTGACCTCCCCCCTAGGTCCTCTCAAGACCCGGATAGAGGCTTTCTTTGAAACAATATGAATATAGGTGGTAAAAGCTTGACGGAAAAAGGAAAAAAGGGTCTGGAAACTTCAAAAGAAGTTTTCAAGATGGCTTCTGAACACTATATGGGTGCACATGAGGCGAAGAAACAGGGTAAGCCTGTTACATGGATGACTGGATATGACCCGGTTGAAATACTCTACGCCATGGATGTAGCGGTGGTTTATCCCGAAAATTACTCCGCGCTATGTGCGGTTACTCAGGTGGCACCTAAATTTATTGAGGCTGCTGAACGTGCAGGATATTCCGGTGACTTGTGCTCTTATGCTAGGAACACTATAGGAACGACCTTGGAAGAAGGGGCCCCCCTTGGTGGTCTTGCGTCTCCGGATTTCCTGGTTGTTGCTCGTAAGTTCTGTAAGACCCATATCAAGTGGTGGCAGGTTCTGAGTCGCCGGTTTAACTGTCCGCTCTTTATAATTGATGCTCCCTACGTTACGGGTCAGGTGGAAGACTACCACATTGACCATTATGTTTCCCAGCTTGAAGACCTAATAGTCTTCCTTGAAGAGCAGACAGGTAGGAAACTAGACTATGATAAGCTCGCGGAGGTGGTTAGGCTATCCGATAGGGCGAGTGAGCTCTGGGATGAGGTTATGGAAATGCGGAAGAATGTACCATGCCCTGTTGGTGCGGCAGATATTCTTTCTTGTATGTTTGCTATAGTAACTCTACCGGGTACCAAGGCGGCTGTTGATTTTTACGAAAGACTGAGAGACGAAGTTAAGGAAAGGGTTAAGAAAAGAATGGGTGTTATACCTGAAGAGAAGTATCGTCTGCTCTGGGACAATATTGTTCTCTGGTACAATGTGGGGCTATCAAATTATTTCCATAGGTTCGGAGCGGTTTTTGTTCTGGAGCCCTATACGATGGTTTGGAGCGGACGTTTAGATCCTCAAAAACCTTTAGAGTCGCTGGCAAGAAAGTACATGTCCCCCTTCATAGAACTAAATAATAGAGCGTGGTCAATGGTCGAGCTTTGTAAGCAGTACAAAATAGATGGTGCTGTGATGCACTCCAACAGAAGCTGTAAATTTTTATCTCTACTACAATATGAACTAAAAGATATCCTAATGGAACAACTTGGAATTCCCTCTCTGATAATTGAAGGTGATCACTGTGATGGAAGAGCTTACTCTGATGCTCAAGTTAAGATGAGAATCCAAGCATTTATGGAGCTGCTGGGATAATAGAAATGTATACCGCTGGAATTGATATTGGCGCACTTACGGCCAAGTCCATTATTTTAGAAGATGAAAAGCCCTTAGCTTTTACGATAATCCCTTCAGGTTCTAACAGTAAAGAAACAGCACAAAGGGTTATGGAGTATACTCTAAATAAGGCTGGACTCTCTAAGGATGACATTACTTTCATAGTTGCAACGGGGTATGGTCGTGTAAACGTTCCCTTTGCAGATAAGCAGGTTACAGAGATCTCATGCCATGCAAAGGGTGCTTACTCGCTTTTTTCCAGTGTGAGAACAGTTATAGATATCGGTGGACAGGATAGTAAGGCCATCAAAATTGGAGAAAATGGTAGGGTGTTAGATTTTGCTATGAACGACCGGTGTGCTGCGGGAACGGGGAGATTTCTGGAGGTTATGGCTAGAGCACTAGAGGTGAGGTTAGAGGATCTGGGGGAACTCTCACTTCAGTCTAGAAATAGAGCCAAAATCAGTAGTATATGTACTGTTTTTGCGGAATCTGAGGTGATTTCTCAAATCTCTAGTGGAACCCCCAAAATAGATATTATCGCGGGTATACATGATGCGATTGCGAACAGGGTTTTTGGTATGGCTAGTAGGGTAAGAATTGAGAAAGATTTGGTTATGACGGGTGGGGTTGCCAAAAATAAGGGTGTGATAAAGGCTTTGGAGGAGAAGGTGGGTTTCGGAATTCTAGTGCCTGAGGAACCACAAATTGTTGGTGCTCTGGGTGCTGCTATCTTAGCTCGAGAAAAGGCAGTAAAATAATTTGAGTTTATTATAGTTGTAAATTACCAGATACTTTTATACGTATCAAGAATGATAATTTTACAAGAAAATATTTGCATCATGATTGTGCGAGAGAGGGCTACTTTGGTAACCTCTCTAAAAATTAATTAAAATCTAACCATAATAGAAAAAAGGTATTAGATTTGTTGGTGGTGTTGAGGAGTGGCTGACATTAAGCCAAAGCATTTTACTGAAGAAGAAATTATTGAGATACTTACAAATGTAACTGACCAAGAGTTAGAAAAATGTCATAAACACGAGCTCGTCCCATCGAAAGATGTGATTCTGTTTCAAGGAATACCCGGTGAGGCTAGAGTTGAGGATTCCAAGGGTAACGAATATATTGATTTCACTTCCCAAGCATGGACACTGGGAATAGGATACATTCAACAAGATGTTATGTTTGCCGCAATGGAACAGATGAAACACATCTCCCATGCCCGCAACCAGTTCCAAACAATTCCCAGGATAAAACTGGTAAACAAACTCTCTGAAATAGCACCCGGCGACCTCAAGAACGTGGTGCTTAACACCCAGGGTGGATCAGTTGCGGTTGAAGTGGCCTTAAAACTAGCCATGGTTAACCGGCCATTGGAGCAAGACATTTTCATAACTATGTGGGGCGGATACCACGGGAACACTCTTGCCATGATGGCTCCCACCCACTATATGCCTATAGTGGTTCGATACCGCGGATTCGGAAGAGAACACTTTGTAAAATCTCCTTTCCCCTACTGCTACCGATGTCCCTTCGGAGAAAAGGACATATCGGAATGCGGAAACCTATGCCTAACCATGCTCCAAAAGACCATAGACTACGGTTGCCAAGGATTACCAATCGGAGTACTTATAGAACCTATCCAGGGACCAATGGGAGAAGTGCCTGCTCCCCCCGAATTCATAAAGGGGGTCAGAGAGGTTTGTAATAAGAATAATCTCCTGCTTCTCTACGATGAGTCTCAAACCGCCTTCGGAAGGATAGGCACGATGTTCGCAGCAGAATATTACGACACCGTACCTGACCTCATGGCCCTCACCAAAGCCCTAGGAGGAGGATTCCCGATGGGGGCGACCTTAGCCAGTGAAAAGCTGGGAATGTTCACCCCCGCAGAGCAACACAGCACTTTCAGCGCGAATCCCGTTTGCTATGCTGCTGCGCTTATAAACTTGATGCTCATTGAAAGACTGGATTTACCTAAGAGAGCGGAGGAAATGGGAAAGTACCTAATGAAGAGATTTCTGGAGCTGCAGGAGAACTACCCCATAATGGGTGACGTGCGAGGAATTGGGCTATTCCAGGGAGTGGAGCTGGTAAAAGATCCCAAGACAAAAGTGCCTGCAAACACTGCTGCGGAAGAATTTGTAGCAGAAGCCCTCAAAAAAGGTTTAATACTAGACCTAAGCCAACCGGTGATAACCATGCACGGCGAATTCTACAGAAACACGCTAACCATAAAACCGCCCCTGGTAATTACCAGAGAACAGATTGATCGGGCAATGGAAATCTTCGAAGAGTGCCTACAAACAGTTACCCCACTTATAAAGACCTAAAACCTAAAATAAAAACGGTTCCCAACAACTTTTCCTTTTTTTAACCCCCTTAACCCTACAAACCCTAGATAGGGAATTTTTTTACTTCTTTTTCATTGTTAATAGTTTAGAACTTTATTTATATTTCAAAAATGTAATTAAGAAACTTTTTAAGATTGAAGTTATAAAACATGTAATTAAAAAATGTTAAAAAATCGTTTCTATAAGTGTAATCATTGGAGGTTTAAGAGTTGGGAGAACAATGCGTACTAACTCACGATGTAGGCACGTCTGGCGATAAGGCCACTTTAGTGGGTGTTTCGGGCAAGATACTGGGAGTCGCGGAGAAAGACTACGATGTAGACTATCCACATCCTGGGTGGGCAGAGCAGGACCCCAAACATTACTGGAACGCTGTTGTAGAAACAACCCGAGTACTCATAAAAAAGACAAAAGTAGATCCCAAAGACGTGATTGGAATAAGCTTGGATGCCCAAATGATGGCCGCAATACCCATGGATAAAGACGGCAATGCTCTCCGCCCGGCAATGATATGGCTTGACTCCCGAAGCGAAAAACAATCAGACGAATTTGAAAAAAAATTCGATCCCATAAGTCAACTGCTGGACATGGGCAACTTGCCGATGACCACCGCAAAAGACGTCATTCCCAAAATCTGGTGGGTTCGAGACAACGAGCCTAAAGTTTTCGAGAAAGCCTACAAATGGGGGGACGTCAAGGACTACGTCATCCGTAAATTGGTAGGTGACTTCTACACTGACTGGAGCACTGCCCTCCTCTACGGGCTTTTCCACCTTCAGGATCATGTATGGGTTGACGAATTAATCGAAGGCGTGGGCTTATCCAGAGATAAACTCTGCGAAGTTACCAAAACAACAGATGTTCTAGGGACACTTACTGCAGAAGCCGCCCGAGAAATGGGACTTGCCACGAATACGCAAGTAATCTGTGGTGCCGGCGACGCACCGGCTACCCACGTAGGCTCTGGCTCAATTAATACCCATGAGGGCCATTTATACTTGGGCACCTCTGGATGGGTCTCCGTAACGGTGGATAATTTTACCGTAGATCCCGATACAGGTATAGCTGCCATTTATTCTGGGGTTCCGGGCAAGTTCATGCTTATTGGCGAAATGGAAAGCGTGGCTGCGCCCTTCAAATGGTTCAGAGACGAACTTGGTGGCATAGAGTGTTTAATGGCTATGCAGCGTAACTGTGATCCATACGACATCATCACCGAAGAAGCCGCAGCAGTAGGGCCCGGGGCAAAGAAGCTAATCTTCCTGCCTTGGATGCTCGGAGAGAGGGCACCAATACAGGACACCACAGTTAGAGGCGGCTTCATCAATCTGAGTTTCCACCACGGCTCGCCCGAAATAGCGAGAGCCATACTGGAAGGAGTAGCCTACCACATAAGATGGATAAATAAAAACATTCAGGCAATCCTCGACCGAGGCGTCTTAGATCCAAACCAACCCAAACCCGAAATCAAACACCTAAACGCCTGCGGAGGAGGAGCAGTAAACCCCCTCTGGATGCAAATATTCGCCGACATCCTAGGAAAAAGAATACGACCAATAAAAGAACCCCGCTCCGTCGCAGCCATGGGAATCGCAATAATATCCATGGTCGGATTAAAAATATACCCAGATTTCGAAACCGCCGTAAACAAAATAATAAAAATCGAAAAAGACTACTACCCAAACGAAAACCTAAAACCAATATACGACGAAATGTACAACGTCTTTGAAGGAATCTACCCCAAACTAAAAGAAGTCTTCCAAACCCTAAACAAAGGCGAAGCCCACTAAAAAGCAAACCCAAAATTCCCACCTGCATTCCCTCTTTTTTAAAAAATTTTTATCCTCTCCCACAAGAAGGTTCCCCGCAGAACAGTATGGGCTTCTACACCGGACTGATTCTTCCTCAACCTAAAAACAATATATGCGCTCCTGAAGGAGACGTAGAACCTAGAGATTCGGCGGCTGCATGTAAGGATTTCCTCTCATTCTTTCTATGTCTTGTGCTGGCGGTGTTCATTCTCCTAGTATAGCTGCGCCCTAAAGTTAAGGAATTGTTTGAGTAAATGTAGAGGCGTTTATAAACATACTATCCAACTAACAAAGAAGGGAGAATATTAATAAACACAAATAATTACATAACAAAGCAACTTACGGCAAACTTTTATATATTTTTTATTTTCTCTTCAACAAATCATTTTCAAGAGCGTTGCTGCGGTGTGAAAAGTAGACACGACAAAAATTTATACTTATGTTGCTATGAACCATTTAAGAATTGGGAGTTTATTTTATGTTAAGGGTGATGGAAAGATTGAGTAGATTTGTATAATGAGGGTCAAATATGTAACAGCATTCAGGATGTGTATATTATTCGGAGCTTGAACAAAAAGTGTGGTCTTGTATATGTTAAAAGTGGACCTATTTCGAGGAGTTAATAAATGAAAGGAAGATAAGTAGAAATGTGAGGTTGGTTGATGAAAATTCCCGAAAGAGCCAAACAAGAAGGTATATTAGAATATGCTGAAAGACTTTCCGAGTTGTATTCTAGAATCTATGATGCTAAAATCAGGAAATTGAAAGGACAATTTTTTACTCCTAAAGAAGTTAGCAGATTTATGGAAGCCTATTTGAAATACCTCATGGCACGATTCGTCTTTTGGATCCTGGTGCGGGTACTGCTGTTCTTACTGCTGCCTTTTGTGAGCGATTATTAACTCATAACAAAATTGTAAATTTGACCATGGATGCTTGTGAGAATGACCCTAACTTTTTACCATTTTTAAAAGTGGTTTTAGAATCATGTAAAGTGGAATTGGAAGAAAGAGGACATAGTGTGGAATACAATATTCATGGGCAAGATTTCATTTTAAATAATAGTAGATATTTTAGAAAAACTGATTTATTGTGGGGAGGCGAGGAGCATATTTTATATGATTTTGTAATCTATAATCCTCCCTATTATAAATTGAACAAGGATTCTCCTCAATCTAGCGTAATAATGGAATTAGTTTCTGGTCAGCCCAACATATATGCTCTTTTCATGGCGATATCTGCAAGTATGGTAAAGCCGGAAGGAGAAATGGTGTTTATAAGTCCAAGAAGCTTTTGCTCTGGCTTATACTATAAAAGGTTTAGAGAATGGTTCCTGAGTAACGTTCAAATAAAAAATATTCATATTTTCGAGTCCCGAAAGGAAATTTTCGATAGAGATAACGTTCTTCAAGAAAACATTATCATAAAAGCAAAGAAGCGAGAAAAAACAAGCAATTATGAGAATATAACTATAAGCGCAAGTAAAAACAAAAATTTCAACCAATTAAGAAGAATCAATGTTCAATTTACCGATGTAGTATCCTACAAAAATGGAGAACTCTTCATAAGAATACCTACCTCCTCTCTCGATGTAGAAATTCTGCACATTATTGATAAATGGCCTAACACGCTAAAAGAATTGGGGTTAGAAATTTCAACAGGCCCCGTAGTTCCTTTTCGCGCTGAACAATATTTGCTTCCTGAATTAACAGAAAAACCAATTTCAGCTCCTCTTCTATGGATGCATAACATAAAAGATATGAAGGTTGTATGGCCTCTGAAAAAGAATGAAAAAGCGTCTGCCATTAATGTATGCGCGAAAACAGCACCACTTCTGATACCCATTAAAAATTATGTACTCGTCAAACGTTTCAGTTCAAAAGAGCAGAAGCGCAGATTGTACGCCGCCGTACTTTTAGAATCCGATTTTTCCTTCAAAACCATAGGCATCGAGAACCACGTAAACTATATTCATAGACCAAACGGAAACCTGCCCGTTTACGAAGCTTTTGGTATCGCAGCAATATTAAATACCACCATTATCGACAGTTACTTTAGATCACTAAATGGTAACACTCAAGTGAATGCCACAGATATTAGAAGTTTGCCATTCCCTGATATTAAAGATATTACAGAAATAGGAAAAGTAATTCACAAATCGTCGCAATATCGGAATAACTTTACTTTAGACGGTGTTGTCGGTGAAATTTTGGGAATTAGTACTGAAAAAATAAAAAAGCTAAATAAAGGCGAAACCAAAGATGGGCAAAGTTAGTGAAGCCATTGATATCCTAGAAGCTTTGGGGCTACCTAAGGCGCAGCAAAACGAAAGATCGGCGCTAACCATATTGGCTCTAATAGATTTGAAAGAGGATACTCCTTGGTCAGAATCAAAAAAGCGAGCTATAAAAATTCATGATATACTTCTTTATGTCCATAAATACTATGGGAAAAAATATGCTGAAAATACACGAGAAACAATAAGGCGCCAAATACTTCATCAATTTGAACAAGCGGGAATAGTCACAAGAAATCCAGATAATCCGTTTAGACCAACAAATAGTCCCAAAACATGTTACGCAATTACAGACGACGCTTTGGAAACCTTGAAGAAATACGGCACCACCGATTGGCAAGTTGCCCTACACGAATTTGTGAAGAAAAAAGGTAAATTAATTGAAAAATACGAGAAACGGAAGAAAAAATATCTCATACCCGTAAATTTACCTGATGGAACCTCCATTGACTTTTCCCCAGGAAGACACAACGAACTCCAAGTAAAGATATTAACAGAGTTCCAAACAAGATTCTGCCCTAATGCCAAAGTAATATATGTAGGCGATGCCGCTAGAAAACTGTTATACATAGATGAAAAGCTATCCAAAGAACTGAAAATTCCGATAACAAAACATGATTAATTACCCGACCTAGTCCTTTACAACCCACAAAAAAACCACCTTTTCTTGATAGAAGCCGTTACAGCGCATGTCCCCTATCCCCTAAACGCCAAATAGAACTAGAAGAAACACTAAAGCACAGCAAAGCCAAAAGAATATACGTAAGCGCATTTCCAGATTTCCGAGAATTTAAGAGACACGTTGACAACATCGCATGGGAAACAGAAGTATGGATAGAAAATAACCCCGACCACATGATTCACTTCAATGGACCAAAGCTTTTTTCTGCGTACAACAATTAAAACATATACTGGGTGATGTAGATTCGTTCGATTTTTTTACGTTTTGTTAAGCACGGGTTCACCTGTTTTAGTTCCGGATTTCCTTGCTTTCTACACATCTCTCGCTTACGCTGCCATGATTAACCCGTAGCTGAAGTGATTCATCCGAATCACCGGGTTCTCCACCGGTCTGCCCCCGAGAAGGTTTTGAGCGAGTCCCTCAGACATAGGAGCAAGACTCTACCCCTGAGTCCGCAGCAGGTCCAGTACAGGGTGGCGAGGAGGTACTTTAGCCTCCAGTTCCCGCCCTCCATGGAGTTGGTGCTTGTGGGCAGCTCCTCTGCTGGAGGTTTTTTTCCTATTTTCTCCTTTATTAGTTCCTTGTAGAACTCCTCTTTGAGGTGGTCGTGGAGGGCTTTGTACTTCTCAAGGTATGCGGCTAGGTCGTTCTTCTTAAGCTCTTGGAGTTGATGGTCCTTATCCGCGATACGCCGCCTCCGGTGTATAGTGCACCGCTTCAGGTTGTCGCAGGTCCCGTTGTATGATGGTTCCCCGCCGACTATGTTGTAGTCGGTTCCCTTGAGGGACTGCATGAGCAGGAGGGCGAGAAGGAAGTTGAAGTCCACGTCCTGCACCACCAGTGACGCGAAGATGCTTAGGGCGGGCAGGTAGGCTGTGGCGAGGGTGAAGCCTTTGGGATAGGGTAGGGGTTTCTTTCCCTCTTTCTTTCTTCTCTGGTTCTCCTCGCGGTGTTTCTTCTTTGCTCCCTTCTTTGTAGGGTAGGTTTCGTCTGCTACCCCAGCGATAACAACTTCTTCTTCCCCTCCTCCTATTATTTCTGGGAGCTTTTCTCGGAGTTTTTCTACGTTCTCCGCGCCGGTGAGTATTTTGAGGATGTTTAGGGCCAGTTTTGTTCCCAGGAAGGATAGGCCGGCGTACTTTTCCGCCTTCTCCCAGAAGAGTTTGCAGTAGTGCTCTATGGTCTCCCGGTCTACCTGTATTCCCAGATCCGTGAAGACCGCTTCTCCCCTGTTGTAGGGCATGTTGGCTGCGAAGGCGAGGCTCAGATCCACTATGGGGATGGCGTAGACGCAGTTCTTGTAGAAGGGGGCTTGAGCGTAGAACTGGGCGTTGCAGTCCATGCACTGGAGTCGCTTGCCCCTCACTTTTACGTCTTCAAAGCCATCTGCGATGAGCTTGCAGAAGAGCCTAGTTTCTGTGCCCCTCTTGACCACGTTTTTTGAGCCACACCTCGGGCAGGGTCTCTTCCGGGAGTAGAGCTTGTTGTTGTAGGATGAGAGGTATGCTTGAACCGCGACACGGAGGATGAGCATCATGGGGAAAGCTGCTTCACAGCGAGGGGTTCACAACAGTAGAAAGATTTAATGATAAATAATACCATTCTTGGACT
>NZ_JBRAKS010000090.1:0-12394 GCF_052745115.1 Candidatus Jordarchaeum sp. | reverse complement strand
AAAGTCCAAGAATGGTATTATTTATCATTAAATCTTTCTACTGTTGTGAACCCCCTGTGCTGCTGCCTAATCTTAGTAAAACAAGTAGGACTTCAGTATCAGCTCTTGTATATCCTAGTCCTTCAAGATGCTCTATAATACTTGCTTCAGACATAAAAAAAGTTTAGAAATTGTTGTTAATTAACTTATTTACTTTTTTGTAACTAAAAAAGTTCCGAGTTTAGGTATATTCTAATAGTGGAAAATTAGTTTTTTAAGGTGTTTAAAAATATTTACCTTTCCCTTTAGCTGACTCTTCTACCTCATCCAGCGAATTGTAACCGATTTTTTTGAAAAGATTAAGATACTTTTCTTGCACTAGGTTTCTTCCCTCGTTTTTAGCCCCCTCAAGATCTCTGTAATATAATTCAAGAACTTCATCGGAGTAGGTTTCAAGTTCACACTTCAAATAAATTTTGAAGCCCAACAGTGAATCGTTCCTAAAAATGTGGGGATACTTTCTAAAGATTTCTTCAGTCCAACTTACCTCTATTTCAACGATTTCTTCAATAAGCGGATTTAAATTAATGGGAGGGATCATTCTATCCATTCTGGCGTACCTTTCAGTCATCAAATTCCTGCCATTGGAAGCAGAGCTTTTAACATGTTCCAGGTACTTTCTCAACGTCTCCTCAGACCATAATTCATAAGTGCTACGCCTCATCAATTCAAAAACCCTTGGATGCTCCTGACACCGGGAGGGATAAATGGTTCTTACATTCATGAACCAATCCAATTCTATCTTAACTATATCATCTATTAGCTCGCTCATGATTCTTCCCCAAAAACTAGAATAATTAATTATTTAATAATTTTCCGTCATTCGTTCTCAATTATATGATCTTATACAAGTTCTTATTTTCTCGTTCTATATATCCTTTAAAAACCTCATTCCCTTCTTAATTCTTAAAATATACTCAAAAGATTTGAGTCGAAATTAATTCCTATGACTATCCCGCAGCTCTCAAAGTGTAGAGTTTAAGACGATTCGAAAAATAGTCGAAATACTCCCTTTCCTTTTCAGAATTTTTAGAAGTTATATCCACAGCGACGGTGGTGATTGCTAGCTTCTTAAAATACTTGGGGAATGGCGGATAATGCTTTTTCTCGTAAATTACCTCGGCTTTTATATTTGCGTCCGGTAATTTTGCTTCATAGACTTTATGCAGCTTATCTTTTTCGGAACCGGATTCCTTAACCTCTAGGTTACTAGCACCAAGCTCATTTAGTATCATTTCCACATACTGCCAGACGCCGTAAATGTAGCGGTACTCTTTCTCCAACCTCATATAAACACCACCGAGAAGTAAATTAAAATAAGATAAAATAAAAAGAGAAAGGGAAGGGATTAAATTCCAAGTGCTTTGAGTTTCTCATTTGTTGGGACTCCTTGTGCATCCCAGCCCCTGACCTGATAGTACTTGGGCAGCATTTTGTCAAGCGGTACCACATTCCCTTTAGCTGGGCCTTCAGGCATTGGTTCTTTGAGTAGTCTTGGTGGTAGAGTATCGTCCTCGGAAGTGAAGCCAGCTTTTAAGTTGAAGAGTCTCTCAACGTTCCAGATGCGATCCCCTATTACCATTATCTCGTCTGCAGTCCACTCCTTGAATCCGGTTGCGGTTGATAGTAGAGCTGCGTATTCTGGGGCTCCTATGGCGAAGGAGGTGAATAGGCACATACCAATGGAGTCAATTACCGCGGTTAGGTCTTGGAAGGTTTTCACCCAAGTTTCTTTTCCCTCGATAGCAAAGCGATCCAGTTTCTCAGGTACTCCCAGAATTTCGGGTGAAATCATGTAGCCACGAACGTGGCACCCACCCCTATTAGTGGTTGCGTATTGTAATCCGTGTCCCTTAGCACCACGCGGATCATAAGCTGGAAGCTCTTGTCCTTTCACACTCATAGAAAGTTCTGGCGCACCGTATTTCTCAGCTAGTCTCAGTGAACCCTCTGCTAGATCATCTCCGAATCCTTCTCTTTTTCCCATTTTTTCTGTGAATTCAACGATGGCGTCGCCGTCACCCCAATTTAATTCTTTACCAACTTTTTCCTTTGTGACTTTGCCTCTCTGATAGAGTTCCATAGCGCAGCCTATGGTGCTTCCCGCTGAAATGGTATCCAACCCAAGTTCATTACATAGGTAGTTAGCCTTGGTGATGGCTTCCAGGTTACTTACTCCGCATTGTGCGCCATAGGCCCAGATGGTTTCGTATTCTGGCCCTTCTCCTGCGGATTTATATTTTCCAGTTTTTATGTCTGTTACTCTTCCGCAGCCGATGGGGCATGCAAAGCAGGCGGCTCTTTTGGTGAGAAGCGTGTCCGCTAGGGTTTCTCCGCTTATTTTGTCTGCTTCTGGGAAGACTCCGGTTTGGAAGTTTCTGGTGGGGAAAATTCCGTTCTCATTAATTATGTTAATGAGTACCGCTGTTCCGTAGGTGGGTAAGTCTTCTCCGGTTACTGAGTGTTCTTTGATTTTTTTGCGTGCATCATCCTGGGCATTCTTGAATGCGTCCTTTTCGGCGGGTTCAATCTTTTTGGTTCCTTTCACTGCTATGGCTTTCAGATTTTTACTGCCCATGACGGCGCCGGTTCCGCCTCTTCCGGGTGCTCGGTGCTTATCATTTATGACACACGCCACTCTGACCAGCTTTTCACCAGCGGGACCGATGCAAGCCACCCTGTATTCTTTGCCCAGTTCCTTCTGTAACATATCGGTGGTTGTGTGGGTATCTTTTCCCCAGAGTTTTTCAGCGGATTTTAATTCGTATTTACCATCAGTTATCTGTAGATACATTGGTTTTTTGGCCTTACCCTCAAAGACTATAGTTTCGATCCCCGCTCTTCTGAGGTGGGCACCCCATTCTCCTCCAGAATTTGCTCCCGTAAGTGTTCCGGTTAGGGGGGACTTGCAGGAAACTTCGTATCGACCACCGGTCGGCGCTGCTGTGCCTGTTAATGGACCTGTGGCGAATATCAGCTTGTTGTTGGGATCAAAAGCATCTATTGTTGGATCAACTTCGTCGTAGAGTATTTTGGCTGAGAGTCCTCTGCCTCCGATATATTTTTTGACTAATTCTTCAGGTATTTTTGAAGTTTTCATGTCTCCAGTAGAGAGGTTTACTCTTAGCATTGTTCCCTCATATTTAGCCATAAAAATCCTCCCATCTTTCTAAAAATCTGTGTTTAAATATTTGTGTATTCAAATTTATAAATAATCGTAATGTATAATTATTCATATCGTAAGAGCGGCGTTAACCCTACAAAATTCATAAATTTCCCCAAATCAGTATGGACTTCTTTTGAATCCTATTTGCCTATTTCTTAATGGATTATGGATAGTCGGCTCCCAAAACTTTACAATAGTTAATTTTATATATTACAAATAATACTTTTCAATCGAGTGGTTAACATGAAAAACAGTTTAGAATGCCTAATATGTGGGGATATTTTGTCTCCCAAGGAGAAGAGTGAATACTGCTCAAAATGTCTTCTAGGTTTGAGTTTTGAATTAAAAGAGGAGGATCTACAAAAAATCGGAGAACATTTAAAATCCATACTGGATTCCTTTGGTTCAGATATCCGGGCAGCCTTCACAAAGGACCCCGCAGCCCGAAGTATAGTTGAAGTTTTAACCGCTTATCCCGGAATACATTCAGTCCTACTGCACCGTGTGGCCCACTTCTTCTATGAAGTAGGACTCCCATTCGTTCCTAGGTATATCTCACATATTGCGAGGCAAATAACGGGTATCGAAATTCATCCTGGTGCCAAAATAGGGAGAGACTTCTTTATTGATCACGGCTCCGGTACCGTAATAGGAGAGACCGCTGAAATCGGGGATAATGTGACCATTTATCAGGATGTAACCTTGGGGGGCACTAGCCTTTCACCGGGAAAAAGACACCCTACACTCGGAAATAATGTGGTGGTGGGTGCGGGAGCTAAACTTCTCGGACCAATAAGAATTGGTGATAACGTGAAAATAGGAGCAAACTCCGTGGTAACAAACGATGTTCCTCCAAATTCGGTTGTGGTTGGAGTGCCTGGAAGAATAGTGGCTCGTAATGGAAAGAGTGTACCGAGAATCGATTTGTCTCACGGAGACTTGCCTGATCCCATTATTGATATAATAAAGTCGATGCAAACAAAAATCGAAGACCTGGAGCGGGAAATACAAAATCTTAAACAAAACAGGGAAAAAGGAGGATAATAAATATGGGAAGAATATTTAACGATATTACCGAAACCATTGGGAAAACCCCTCTGGTGAAATTGAGAAGATTAACTCAAGATATCAAACCGAATATTCTGGCCAAATTGGAGAGTTCCAATCCTGGAGCTAGTGTAAAAGACCGAATAGCTTTATCAATGATTAAAGCAGCCGAGGAACAGGGATTAATCAATTCCGAGACCACAATAGTGGAACCCACATCGGGAAACACTGGAATAGGTCTTGCAATGGTGTGCGCCGCTCGTGGCTATAATCTGGTTCTAACCATGCCCGAATCAATGTCAATGGAGCGGAGAAAAATTCTCCAAGCCTACGGCGCTCAAATCGTTCTAACCCCCGCAGCCCTAGGAATGAGAGGAGCAATTCAGAAAGCACAAGAAATGGCGGAAAAAGATAAAACAATTTTCATTCCCCAACAGTTCCTAAACCCTGCGAATCCTCAAATACACCGAACCACCACTGCCCAAGAAATTCTCGAGGATACCGAAGGTAAGGTTGACGCTTTTGTAGCAGGAGTAGGCACTGGCGGAACAATAACCGGTGTAGGAGAAGTCCTAAAACAAAAAATAGGTCCACAGGTTAAAGTGTTTGCCATTGAGCCAGAGGATTCCCCGGTATTGTCCGGAGGAAAACCCGGACCGCACAAAATTCAAGGTATAGGGGCAGGATTCGTTCCGCAAGTTTTAAACATGAAGGTAGTGGACGAAGTGGTGAAAGTGAATTTTAAGGACGCGGTGGAAACTTCAAGGAAACTGGCAAGACTGGAAGGAATATTTGTGGGCATCTCATCCGGAGCCGCCATGTGGGCCGCATTAAAAATAGCTGAACGATTCAAAAAAGGGCAAAATATAGTTGTAGTCCTGCCAGACACCGGTGAGAGATATCTCACCACCGAATTATGGCAGTTCGAGCAACCAGGTGAATCTGAAGTGATATGAGTTGAGAATATTAATGCTTCATGTAGATTACTTCCGTTCTACGGTAGCAAAAAGAGGCAGATCGCAGGTCGCGGAAAATCCTTCTTTTAAAAAAACAGAGGTAGAGGAAGCGCTCCTAGTTCTCATCAATGTTGAGAAACAAGACGAATCCCACCCCGAAGATGTGTCGAAAAAAACTGTTGAGGAAGTAATAAAGCTTGGCCAACAGCTCAAGGTCGAAACCATAGTTCTCCACCCCTTTGCTCATCTGTTCGGGGAACCCAGCCAGCCTGAGGTAGCCATAGATATAATAAAGCTTATAGAGAAAGACCTTATACAAAAAGGCTTCAGAGTGACAAGGACTCCCTTTGGCTGGTTCAACACTTGGGAGCTGAGAACAAAGGGCCATCCATTAGCAAGGGTCGCAAGAAAAATTTCTGTAGATTAGCGCAGATATTACGATGAGAAATCTAAATATCACAATTAATACTGCCAAATATTATACACTTCACAGTTAGTATTTATGTAAAAAAAGATCTAAAAAATTTCTAACATTGATTTATCTTTTATGGCCTAAATTTTTATTGTGACTCTTTTGTTTCCGCTTCTGCAAGCCCGGTTTTGATTCTTCCTTTTTAGGTAGCCACTCCGGTTTCTCAATTTTATTCTTTGTTACTAGGTATATGAGTGCCATTATTGGTGGTGTGAGTGCTGCTCCTATAATGAATACTGCGTCTAGACCCATCCAAAGGTATACTGGCGTGAAGGCTACTGGTGCCATTGAGTAGCCTAGGAATCTCATACCGCTGAAAATCGAAGTGGATGCTCCTTTCATCTGTGGAGGTACAACTTCTACCGAGAGGGCTAAAAGCGCGGGCCACACGAAAGAAATTCCAATTCCCCTAATAGACATAAGGACTAGGAAATCCCAGAAAATCCCTCCGAACATTGACCTGAACAGGATTTGGAGGGCAAGTAGGCTTGCAAAGGCTTGACCGGTTAAATTTGTGCTTTGATTTGTGCTCTCAAGTAAGTTCGGTATGTAAGCGAGTGGGAAGGCTGAATCTGACAAGGTTGTGACCAAGGCCATGATTATTAAGGAGGCTCCGGCTATTATCATGCCTACAGTTGGAATCTTTAGCTTGCCAAACCTATCTGTTAAGAAACCTGCGAGGGACGATGTAAAAATACCTAAAACACCGCTGGTTGAGAGAATTATTCCTATGGCGTTTGGATCTATGTAGTATGGAAAGACGGAGAGTGCATCCGAGGTTAAAGAAATCACAGCGAGATAAGAGAAGAAAACTAAGAATCCAATAGCACCCAGAATAAGAACCTGCCTGTATCTTAAGGTATCTCTGAGATTCTGAGCGATATCCCCAAGGCTTCCGCCCTCCCTAACCGCGATTCTCCTAAGACACAGCCAGCTGCACACAGTTAAAATTACTGAAAAAACTGCCATAATCATGAAGAGGAGACGCCACTGATTGGCCATCACTCCTCCTATAAAGGGTCCAATAGCTATACCGGCCTGGATTGCCGCGCTATAGAAACCCATATACCTACCCCTTTTTGAAGGCTCTGTTAAATCACCTATGAGAGCAATTAGAACCGGAGAGATAAGGGCTAATCCCAGTCCCTGAACAATTCTTGTGACTATGAAAAACCAAATATCCGTTGAGAAGGGCGTAAAGGCGAAGCCCAAGGCTAGGAGTAAAAAACCCGCCAATATGAGTTTCATTCTCCCGTAAACATCAGACAAGCCCCCCGAAAAAAACTGTCCCAGAGCAAAAGGGATCTGAAACAGAGTCAACGAGAGCATAATAAGAGACACATCGGTAAACAAATCATTCTTTAAAATTGGAATCATAGGCAAAATTATGTTTCCACTGAAGGGACCAATTGCAGCAGCGAGATAAATAGGAATAAACCTATAATCCAGATGCGGTCTCCTCAAATCTTCACCTTCATTACTAAATACTATAACTAAAATTGATAATAGTTAAAAATTATAATAAAATATAAGCCTACCGAAATCGAGAAAATCTCAGAATATGAAAAATAATGTAAAAATAATGTTTCACCGACATTATAAAGTAAATTTCAGGAGTATTGAGTGTTAAAGAATGATGGTTAAAATGAGAAAAGTGGAGATTAAGGAGAAGCTCCTTGCAAAAAGACTTTATAAATTATATAAGCAGTTCAAATCGGTCGAAATTGTTGCGTCAATGACTGATATGCCCGAAAAAGAAATAGTGGATCTGTTGGGAAAATACTACTTACCCCTTAGAAAACAATTGGATAAAAATAGACAAAAAATTGGAAAAAAACGAAAAGAACGCGATTTAAAAAGAGAATTTGAAAAAGAAAAGAAAAAGTGGGAAAAAGAAAAAGAAAGATATTAATGAGGTATAATGATTCGCTTTCACTTTTTTAATCTGATTTTGATATCTGCTTTTCTTTTTGTAATTCTGATTTTCCAATTTTCTTCCTTGTTACTAGGTAAATTAGAGATATTGTTAGTGGTGCGAGTGCTGCTCCAATAAGAAATACTATGTCCAGACCTATTGAAAGGTACAACGGTGTGAAAGCTACGGGTGCCAATGCATAGCCCAGAAATCTCGTTCCACTGAAAATTGATGCTGATGCTCCTCTGTTCGCTTCCGGAACAACCTCTTGTGTTAGGGCTAGAAGCGCGGGCCATACAAAGGAGATTCCAATTCCCATGAGAGTCATATAAATCAGGAAGTTTAGGAAAATCCCACCAAAGGCCTGTCCGAGCAGGCTTTGAGTGATTAGAAGATTTACAAGAGCTTGACCGGATATGTATGTACCCTGGCCCAATTGCTCTAAAACATTTGGTATGTATCCAAAAGGAAAGGCTGGCGCAGAATAAGTGGTTGATAAAGCTAAGGCAATTAAGGAAACGGCGGTGATTACTAATCCAATGGCGGGAATCTTTAGCTTACCAAATCTATCAGTTAGGAAACCGGCTGCGGATGATGAAAAAACACCCACAAAACCGCTTGTTGAGAGAATTAATCCTATTTGCCCCGGGGTTAAATAGTAGGGAAAGACCGAAAGCCCGTCTGAGCTTAAAGAGATAACCGCGATGTAGGAGAAGAATAGTATGAATCCAGTAAAGCTTAGCACCAGAGCTTCTCGATATCTCAAAGTTTTCCTCAGATTACCTATTATTTCACTAACGCTTCCACCTTCCCCAACAGCCACTCTCCTCAGACAAAACCAAGAACACACAAGTAAAAATACTGAAAAAATTGCCATTGCTAGAAAGAGGGCACGCCACTGGCTCGCCAGTAATCCACCAACCAAAGGGCCTAGCGCTATACCGGCCATAATAGCTGAACTATAGAAACCCATATGTCTACCCCGATTAGACCTGTCTGTTAAATCCCCAATCAGAGCTATTATAACCGGACCAATTAGCGCGAATCCCACACCCTGAAAAATCCTAGTGAATATGAAGAACCAAATATTTGTGGAAAAGGGTGTAAACGCGAAACCCACTGCCAGAATTACAAATCCTCCCATTACGAGTTTCCTTCTACCGTAAACATCCGATAAGCCGCCCGAAAAAAACTGGCCTACGGCAAACGGAACCTGGAAAAGGGTAAACGAGAGCAGAATAAGAGTAATATCGGTGAACAAATCATTCTTTAAAACCGAAATCATAGGCAGAATTATGTTTCCACTAAAGGGCCCAATTGCAGAAGCAAGATAAATGAGAATAAACACTTGGGTGTGCTTCTGCCCGCTCAAAGAGCCACCTTCTTTAAAAACGGATAAAGGATAAGAAGATACTATTCTTTAAAAACCTTTTCAGTTATTCCATCTCTTTCCAAGTATTATAAGACTTTTTTCAATAAGTTATAAAATTTTACAAATTTACCGAAACCTGAAAAATTTTTCATCATAAATATTTATTACTTGGTTATCTCCAGAATAAAAATCACATAACTAGGGCTTGGAGATGTAAGCCATGAATGGAATAGATTATGGAAAATATAAAAATGTAATATGTGAAAAAGAAAACAACATCCTAACTATAACCATTAACCGACCCCAAGTTTTAAACTGCATAGACCCAGAAACCAATCTGGAGCTAGCGGAGGTTTGGAAGAAATTCGACATAGACGACGAAGCCTACGTGGCGATAATAACCGGAGCCGGAAACGGGGCATTCTGCACCGGGGCGGATCTTAAAAACTGGCACCCCTTCATAGAGGAGAAAAAGGTTAACTTTGCCCGAAAAAACGCCTATCAGGGACCCGGCTTCGGAGGCTTAACCCGGGGAATACAAATCTTCAAACCCATCATAGCCGCCATAAACGGAATGTGCTACGCCGGAGGACTCGAGGTAGCCCTGGCAGCAGACATAAGAATCTGCTCCGAAGACGCAAAATTCGGGATACTGAATCGAAGATGGAACGTGGGACTGGGAGACGGTGGAACCCAAAGACTATGGAGAGTAGTGGGTCTAGGAAGAGCCTTGGAATTAATCCTCACCGGAAAAGAAATCGATGCCAACGAAGCGTATAGAATTGGACTGGTTAACGAGATAGTGCCTAAAGACCAGGTTTTGGAACGGGCAAAAGAAATGGCTCAAAGAATCTGTTCTTTCCCCCAGGGGTCAATCAGAACAGACAAGGAAGCATTAATAAGAGGCATCGGAATCCCTCTAGAAGAGGGCCTGAGAATTGAAAGTATGCTTTTCTGGAGTTTACTGTTTAACCATGATTTCTTTGAGGGACCAAAAGCGTTCAGCGAGAAAAGAAAACCAAAGTTCACCAACGAGACTGAGAAAATGAAAGATATTCTGAAACATAAAAAGTAATAAAAATTTATACACTAGTTACAAAGAGATTCCCAATTGTAGTCCCTAGCAATATTCCCTTATTTATAAAAAGAAGAAAGAGAGAAAAATGCTAAGTTTTATGTAGTTTGTCCAGTTTTTCGATTAGCGCCATTAATTCTTTCTGCAGTTTTTCCCTCCGCTCTAGATCTTGGGAGGTTATGCTGCCTACTAATTCTTTTCTTCGCAACGCCTCTATTTCTCGCCTGATCTCCAGAAATCTGTTTTGAATATTCTCCATTTTCTCTACGTCTTTTGGTTTCGCTGGCTTTGCTTCCATTGGGGGGGATACTCTTGAAACGAATAGGCTGGCGTAGAGATAGTCTTTCTGAACCTTGTCGTACTTGGCTTCGGTCTTATATCTCTCAAAAATGTATTTCTTAAAATCAATTTCACCTGAATCGTACCTTGATTTTAATTCCTCGAGTTTTGCTCCGTACTTGTTCACCTTTTTCTGCAACTTATCCTTATTTTTCGTTAACTTATCTATCTTCTGTCGCTGAAGTTTCTGAGCCTTCTCAAGATTAATTAATGAGGCTAAAATTGATGGAAGGGACTCTTTAAAGGGGGTTAAATCGCCTTTCCAACCTTCTAGTTGATTCCAATGTTCCTGTTCTACTTTTATTAGAAACTCGTGCAATTTACTTCTAATCCATAATTCCTCGTCGAGTCCTATATCACTAGTTATACAAGTCGCTGTGAGCAGTTGGCTTTCTTCACGAATGAATGTGCCAAAATCTGTTCCAAGCCTTTTTAAACCACCGACCTTCATCTCCTCAAGGAATGATTTGATCGCTGTTATAAAACCAGAAACTAGAGCGACATCCTGCTGCATCGATATGAAATCAAAAGACCAAATCATGGTACCGGTAGGCTTATGATCGATTAGAATATTTTCCATGCTTTTTAAAGCATTTAAGGGAATTTTTCGTCTCTTATAAGCTGATCTGCCTCCGTATCCACCGGCAATAACTGCTCCCAAGGCGATGAATCCCATTAACATGAAAAGTTGATTTTGATTTTCCTTAATAATCGTGTAAAAAGTAAATGCAGTTAAGCTTCTGGTGAGCATTATCAGATAAACATTAACGTATGATAGATATATGGTTACATCAAATTTGAGGCCTTCTGGATAAACCCAAGTGGTACTGACATTTAAAATAGCAAAATTCCCAGAAATGTTCAAGTTCTGAGTCAGATTGCACGCCCCCACTCCTCTCGAAACATTTTCCACCACAGTGCCATTTACCTTCATATTAACCTCGGAAGGCAAAGGCGTTTCATAGTATCCCACTGTATCATTAACGCTCACATCAACCTTAAGACAATAATCAACTGTGTAATCATTCAGTTTTTCAAGATTCCAATTTACGGGATCACCGGAATCCGTAGAATTATAAGCAAAGCCAAGGTCTTCATAGAACGCCGGTTCTGTACCTGCCTCATCACCTTCATCAGGAGCGAAAAACCAAAAAATACGGTGGTCATTTAGAAAGGGAATAATTTTAATAGCTATAAAGAAAGTATTGTTAACTCTTGGATCCGTATTGGCTTCTGGATTTAGCTCCCAAGGAGTACTTAAAGTAAATTTGTGCCAACCAATTGTTAGGTCACCACTTACTATTTGAAGCGAGGTATTGAGAAGTGTGCCAGGTTCCGGCAACTTAGTAGTATCATTATAGACTGAATTATATAGCGAAACATTTACATTTGTAATTGCTAATTGGTTAATTTGTAATCTGTAAATGCTTATGTTCCATAGGTAAGCAGTTTGGTTTTCTGGTAGTTGAAAGGACATCGCACGCGTATAATTTAATTCATAGGCTTTAACGGGTTCGTGTTCCATAGTTATTGTGGTATTGGGTGCTATTATGTTTGAAAAGCTCATGTTAATGGAGTTAATTGCCCACCCACTGGGAATTGGAATCTGAATTGGATTAGTAGAAATTTGATTTTGTAAAATTATGGGACCATGGACATCCTTTGAACCCATTGACAAACCATAATATGTTGATGCAAATGATTGAAGCATTATGATGCAAGGACCTGACACCAGACAAATTAAAAGTAACGCTCATAAATAAGAATTTTGTGGCTGACCATTTTTGCTGGCGTTTTTTAAGGATCTGGAAGCGTCCCAACACACTTCCAACAGAAACAAAAAATAACCATCTCCAGAACATCCCGCAGAGCCTCACTTGGATTCTTGCGTCTCGAGTTCCTACACACTCTGAAGGCCACCATGTAGAGCTTCAAATTGTCCTTACATACCCCCCTGTGCAGTATCCCCGCTTTATTAACTGTTTTTCTATTCTGTTAATTGTCAGTTTATAT